>CAUZRH010000230.1:0-3496 GCA_963582115.1 Dehalococcoidia bacterium | reverse complement strand
GACTCTGACAACTCAGAACAGGAGTGCTCGCCGAATGAAGATCACCGGGATAGACACGTTCGCGGTTGATGGCGGGGCACGACCCTGGCACTTCGTCGCCATACGAACCGACGCCGGGATTACCGGTTATGGCGAGTTCGGCGAGAGCGGCGTCACTCACGGGCTGCAGGGACTTGTTCAGGACATGAGCTCCTGGCTGATCGGCAAAGACCCGACGCCCGTAGAGCGGCTCTACTTTGACCTGTATCGCGCATACCGGGGCACGCCATATGGCGTTACGGCGTGGGCGATCGCCGGAATTGAACTGGCGCTGTGGGATCTAAAAGGCAAGTCACTTGGCCTGCCGGTACACACCGTTGTGGGTGGTCCGTTCAGGGAGAAGCAGCGCGTCTACTGGTCTCACCTTGGGACATACCGTGCGCGCAACCCCGAACTCTGGGGGGCGAAGCCGCTGCGGACATGGGATGACGTCGCCGATTGCGCCCGAGAGGCGGTAGATAAGGGATACACGGCGTTCAAGACCAACATCCTGTTCCCGGGCGATCCTTCATGGGCAATCACGCAGGGTCGCGACGGAAAGACCCATGACCAGCTTGCTGAGTCGGACATCATCAACCAGGCCGTGAAGCAGATCTCCGTCATGCGAGATGCTGTCGGGCCTGAGATAGATATCTGCCTGGACATCAACTACAACTTCAAGACAGAGGGTGCGATCCGCGTAGCCCGAGCGCTTGAGCCGTACAAGCTGTTCTGGCTGGAGATAGACAATCAAGACCCCGAGGCGCTGCTACAACTAAAGACCTCGACCCGGACGTCGATAACGTCCGGCGAGCAACTGGTCACGATGCGCCAGTACCAGCCATTCTTTGATCTACGGGCGATGGACACCGTGAAGGTGGACGTGCAGTGGCAGGGATTTGGCAACGCCAAGAAGGTGGCCGACCTGGCCGAGACCTTTGAGCTGAACATCGCTCCGCACAACTACAACTCCCACCTGTCGACCTTCCAGAGCCTGAACCTGTGTGCCTCCGTTTCCAACGTGAGGATCATGGAGTCAGACCCCGACGCGATCCCGTGGAAGGACGAACTGGTGACGGTGGTACCTGAGCCAAAGAACAGTTACATCGATATTCCAAAGGGCCCCGGCTGGGGAACAGACCTGAACGAAGAGGTAGCGAAGAAGCACGCGTGGGACAAGTAAACCGATCTAACGGAAATCACACGTAGGGGATCGATTAGCGTCGTCCCTGCACGGTCGATGACGGCAACCCATATACGGGGAGAAAACACTTGAAGATCACAGACGTAGAAATATTTGTAGTCGACGGAGGACGCCGACCCTGGCTGTTCTCGGCCGTACGCACCGATGCCGGGATTACCGGGTACGGTGAGTTCGGATCGGGTGCTACGGCGCATGCGCTGGTCGGCCTGATCGAGGACCTAAAGCCGCACGTGATTGGCAAGGACCCGGAAGCGGTCGAGAAGATCTACTTCGACCTCTATCGCATCCTGCGCGCTGTCCCCGGCGGGATTTCAGCGATGGGCATCGCTGCGATCGAACTCGCTTGCTGGGACATCAAAGGCAAGTCGATGGGCGTTCCGGTCAATAACCTGCTTGGCGGACCATACCGCGATAAGCAGCGGGTCTACTGGAGCCACCTCGGCTCGGCCCGTGCTGAGCGTCCTGAGTTGGCCCCCGACCGTCCTTTGAAAGACTGGGACGCGGTTGCGGCTGCGGCTCAGGAAGCTCCGGCGCGTGGCTACGACGCATTCAAGACCAACATCCTATGGCCGGGGGAGAAGCCTCGATCTATCTCGCAGGGTCGAGATGGGTTGAGCCACGACCAGCGAGCCGACACGGACCTCGTCCGGCACGTGACGAAGCAGATTTCTGTGATGCGTGAGGCGGTTGGCGATGACGTCGATATCCTCCTGGACATCAACTACAACTTCAAAACCGAAGGCGCCATCAGGGTCGCCCGTGCTCTTGAGCCGTACAACCTGTTCTGGATTGAGCACGACAACGAAGACCCGGAAGCGCTGGCCCAGCTCAAGGCATCAACCAGCACGTTGCTCTGCTCAGGCGAGCAGCACTTCTCGATGCGGGAGTACCTTCCTTACTTCGAGGCCCACGCCATGGGCACGGTAAAAGTAGACGTGCAGTGGCAAGGATTCGCCGTTTCCAAAAAGGTCGCCGACCTGGCCGAGACCTACGAATTGAACATCGCACCACATAACCCGGCATCCGAGCTAGCCAGCTTCCAGTCGGTCCAGCTGTGCGCATCGGTTTCCAACGTCCGAATTATGGAGAGCGATCCCGAGGGTGTTCCGTGGCGATTCGAGCTGTTCACCGAACTACCAGAGGTGATCGACAGTTACATGACGGTTCCAACGATCCCGGGCTGGGGATGCGACCTCAACGAGGACGCTCTGAAAAAGTACGCCTGGAATAAATAACTACCGCATCTACGCATCCCCCATTAACGGATCGGACAAATACAAATGAAAATCACAGCAATCGAGAACTTCCTTGTCGACAGCGGTGGGCGCGGCCCGTGGCTGTTCTGCGCCATCCGCACGGACGCCGGTATCACGGGATATGGCGAGTACGGCCAGGGCGCCCTTTACCGGGGTCTGCCAGCGCTGATAGAAGACATGAGCCGGAGCCTGATCGGTACGGACCCGCTCCCGGTCGACAAGATCTATATGGACATGTACCGCCACAGGCGTGCCGAGACCGGTGGCGCTACGGCGATGGCGATGGCCGGCATCGAGCTGGCGCTCTGGGACATCAAGGGCAAGTACCACGGCGTGCCGGTGTACAGTCTTGTCGGCGGCCCGTTCCGCACGAAGCAGCGCGTGTACTGGTCGCACCTCGCGACGTATCGGGCCCGTGGGGCAGAAAAAATGGGTGTGCCACCGCTTCGCACAATGGATGACCTTGCCGACTGCGCCCGTGAAGCAGTTGACGCCGGATACACGGCGTTCAAGACCAACATCATCTTCCCGGGCGAGAAGCCGAGCATGATCAACAACATGTTCTCCGGATCTAACGACCAGAACGCTCCGACCGACCTCGTGAGGCACACCAAGACGCAGATCGGAGCGATGCGCGAGGCAGTGGGACCGGATATCGACATCCTTTTGGACATCAACTACAACTTCAAAACCGAGGGTGCGATAGCTATCGGCCGGGCGCTTGAAGAGTACGAGTTGTACTGGATGGAGATCGACAACCAGGACCCGGACGCTCTTCTACAGCTCAAGATGCAGCAGCGCACGCCGATCACGACGGGCGAGCAGCTTCTTGGCCTACGCCAGTACCAGCCCTACTTCCGAAAGCATGCCATGGACACCGTCAAGGTGGATGTGCAGTGGCAGGGCTTCTCACAGGCGAAGAAGGTCGCAGAGCTGGCGGAGGTGTACGAGATGAACATCGCCCCGCACAACTACAACTCGCACCTGTCGTCGTTCCAGAGCCTGAACCTGACCGCCG
>CAUZRH010000229.1:0-3504 GCA_963582115.1 Dehalococcoidia bacterium | reverse complement strand
CGCCCTTACCTGCTTTTACACACAGCAGACTCACGCCGCCTTCTGTGCCCTGGTAGCGCTTGCCAAGCTGGATGTCGGGACCATCTGCCTCTGATGGAGACTGGTCTGCCTTTACTTCCAGGGACACCCCGTTACAGGTCAGATCTGCTTCGCCGCCCTTTGTGACGACGAATTCAGCGCCTCCGGATATGGAAATCAGGCGCTGTCCGGTTGAGAGGTTAATCGTCGTTTCTCCCGTTGCACATGGCATTTCAAGTACGGACCGGGCGACACGCGCGCCGCCTTATTTTCAATTTTGATCGCCAGAGTATAGCCAAACATACGGGCTCAGACGCAAGATTAGTGACCAACCAGTTAATTTCACTATTCCCTCCCTGAACTCAACATGGGAACTCTATTCATCATCGGAACCCCAATCGGAAACCTGGGCGATCTTTCGCCACGGGCGGCCGAGTTGTTGCGAACCGTAGATCTAATCGTGGCCGAAGACACACGCGTATCCCGTAAATTGCTGAGCCATCTGGACGCCAGCACGCCCTGCATCAGCTACCACGAGCACTCGAACCCGGCGCAGTTGGAGCGGGTGCTTGTCGCACTTGAGTTGGGAGACGTGGGGCAGATAACTGACGCAGGATCTCCGACGGTTAGCGATCCGGGCGCATCTCTTGTAAAGGCGGCGGTTGCCAGAGGCCACGATGTGGTCGCCGTACCCGGCCCCTCAGCGATCACGACAGCCCTCTCCATATCTGGAATGACCGGTGATCGCTTCCTTTTCCTGGGATTCCTGCCCCGCAAGAGCTCAGAGCGTCGCTCGGTTCTGTCCGGAGCGGCGGATGAAACAGGGACGCTGGTTGCATTTGAGACGCCACAGCGTGTGTTATCCGCGTTTGAGGACATTTCATCGGTCTTCGGCACTCGTCAGATCTCCGTTTGCCGGGAGATGACCAAACTCTACGAAGAGGTGTTCCGTGGAACGGCGGATGAGGCGATAGAGTATTTTTCGACGGGTCGCCCCCGTGGCGAGTTTGTGCTGGTGATTCAAGGCGCCTCTCGCCAGACGACGGAGATACCGGAACAATCGATCATCAAATCAATCCAAAAGTTAGGTAATACGGGGCTTTCGGGACGTTCACTGATCGAGGCGGTTATCGCGGCGACCGGCGCACCACGTCGGCGCGTATATCGTCTTGTGACGGAATCACACGCGAGCAAGGCTGACGACTCTTAAGCGCTGGATATACTTGATGGTCGCCCACACAGTGCTTGTCCCGGAATCAAACCGGCAAATACGTGTCTGGGTGAAATCGAACTTTGAATGGAGCCACTGTGGGCGAACGGATTCTCGTGGCCGTGGCGTGGCCTTACGTCAACGGACTGCCTCATCTTGGACATATCGCCGGTAACGTCCTGCCGGCCGACATCTTTGCGCGCTATCACCGATTAGCCGGTAACGACGTTTTGATGGTGTCCGGAAGCGACATGCACGGCACTCCGACGATGCTCGCAGCGCGAAAAGAGGGCGTGTCCCCCCGGGAACTTGCCGAGCGTTATCACGATGTGTTCGCCGAGACGAACAAACGAATGGGCTTCTCGTTCGATCTGTATACGCATACGGACACCGAGAACCACCACGCCGTTTCGCAGGGCGTGTTTACCCGCTTGCTGGAAAACGGGTACCTGGTTGAAGGCGTGCAGAGCATGCCGTTTTGCCTCATCGAGCAGCGATTCCTGTCAGACCGCTTCGTAGAAGGCGTATGCCCGCACTGCTCTTTTGACGGCGCACGTGGTGACCAGTGTGACAACTGCGGAAATACCATCGACCCGGTCGAGCTAACCAACATCCGGTGCAAGGAAGACGGCTCAACCCCGGAGTTCCGGGACACGAAGCATTTCTTCCTTCGATTGAGCGCATTTCAAGACAAGCTCACCGAGTGGGTCTCCGGCCAGGAAGACTGGCGTCCAAATGTCCGCAATTTCAGCATGGGCATCCTCAAAGAGGGCCTGAAAGATCGGGCGATAACGCGCGACATCGATTGGGGCATCAAGATCCCTGTCGATGGGTTCGACGATAAGCGAATCTACGTCTGGTTCGAGGCCGTGATCGGTTACCTGTCAGCCTCTATCGAGTGGGCTAGCAACTCCGGCAATCCGGATGCGTGGAAGGCCTGGTGGGAGGAGGAGAACGCTCGTTCGTTCTACTTCCAGGGCAAGGACAACATCCCGTTCCACACAATCATCTGGCCGGCCATGTTGATGGGGCACGGCGGTCTCAACCTGGCTGAGGACGTTCCGGCAAATGAGTTCCTTACGCTTGAAGGTCGGCCGCTCTCGACCAGTACCGGCTGGGCGGTGTGGCTCCCGGACTATCTTGAGCGATACGACCCCGATCCGCTTCGCTATTACCTGACCTCGATCATGCCGGAGACCTCGGACTCCGACTTCACCTGGGGCGGGTTTCTCCTAGCGAATAACTCTGAACTGGTGGCGACCTTCGGCAACCTGGTACACCGTGTACTCACTCTGACGACCCGAAACTTTGAGAACGCCGTTCCGGAGCCCGGCACACTGGGTCCGGAAGAGAATGCTGCGCTTGAGGCCTGTGACACCGCTCTGGCGGATGTCGCACGGCATATAGCGGCCCGCAACTTCCGGGACGGTATGCGGGCTGTGATGGTGCTAGCGCAACACGGCAACCGTTACATCGACGCCCGTGCCCCGTGGAAACAGGTCAAAGAAGACAATGAAGCGGCGGCGACGACGCTCTGGACCGCCCTGAATATCGTCGAGACACTTCGGACTATCGCCTACCCGTACCTGCCACATTCAACACAGACCTTGCATGAGTCGCTTGGACACGATGGCGATGTGTTGGATTCGGGCTGGCAACGTCACGCTCCAATTGCTGGGACGGCGCTCCCCTCTCCAACGCCCATTTTCAAGAAATTGGACGATTCAATAATCGAAGAAGAAGCGGAACGACTCGCAGCGGCCAGCGCTCAATGACGGGACCAGAAGTGCAGCAGATGACATCCTCCAGTTTTTACGAAGATATCTACGATCCGATAAGACCGGAACTCCAGAAGGTGATCGTCAATATCACCTCACTGGCCGCCGAGCAGGGTTCGCACGAGGGTGAGATGTCTGAGCGCCTTGAGCATGTCCTCGGAGCGCCCGGCAAGCGCCTCCGTCCTGCCATCACTCTGCTGGCTTCACGCCTGTGGCGGAATCCTTCCGAGCTGGATGTGATGATGGGAACGGCGGTGGAACTTCTTCACATAGCGACGCTGATCCACGACGACACTGTCGACGCCGCCGATACCAGACGCGGTCGTGAGACGGCGAGCAATCTGTGGGGCCGCAACGTGGCCGTGCTCCTTGGCGACTACGTTTTCGCCGCAGCCGCACGCTTTGTGTGCGATACAAACAGCGTAAGGTTGGTACGCCGATTCTCCGAGACGATCATGGAGTTGTCGCGCGGCGAGCTGAACGAACTCCTGGATGGGC
>CAUZRH010000228.1:0-3505 GCA_963582115.1 Dehalococcoidia bacterium | reverse complement strand
GTGACCTCATCCCAGAACGCCTGATTGTGTTCGTAGGCTGCCGAAGCCTGGCCGGAGGAATCGCCATCGTGTCGACGAACCGGGGTCATCTATTCGACCTCGATCAGGACCTCGGTGTTGTGGGTCGCCGCGAGGAGCGGGTAGATCTGGTCGAACACCTGCGTGATCCTTGGAGTGGCCCGTACTTTGTCCCGGGAGGCGTCGTAATCGGCGAGCGAATCCCAAGGCTGCTCGGTAATAATTGTGCCGTGGTCCCCAAACGCCGTACGTAAGATACGTGGCTTGCCGAAACCCGCGTTCGCCATCTCTTCTGAGGCCTGCTTGACCAGCCTCATAAGGGAGCCGCCGGTTCCGGGGTTGGGGACGTATATGCGCCGTACGACGATCAAATCGAAACTCTTTTCGTGTATCCGTTTGCGGCCTGACGCGGGCATGGTGCCACGTGGCCCGGGGATTGTCGCGCTATCGCGCCCATAGGGGTGGCCGTTACTACTCGTCTACGGCGGTCGCAGTGAACTCCACGCACCACACAACCTCATCAAGCAGTACATCGCCGTTTATGCGGGTGAACACAGCAAGAAAGTCTTTTTGCCCGGGATAATCCTCGGCGCGTGCGTCCCCGTCGGAGACATTGCCTATCGGCTCCTGCCAAACACGGATCACCTTCAGGAGCGCGAACGGCTCCCCGAACAAGCGTGTACGTGCTTGTTCGGGTTGATCCGGGGCGCATGCGTCTGCGCTTCCAGCGACGGCGCGTCTGCGTCTTTACTCCAGACAACACCGGTTCGACATGTTCAGGCTTGAAGAGGATCGCCCGGCAAGGGCATCGTCACCTGACCGACTACGTTGCGCGTCGGTCTCGCTTGAACACCTTCCTCTTATGTAGAGAACAGTCGGAGGGTCGTATATCTCTGCGATACGGGCCGGGTATTCCGGCGAACGCAGGCACATGACGCCGATGCCCTGCTTCTCCAGCGCTTCCATCTCAGAAATTGGATCGATCTCCGGGCGGCCTGAGACGATTTCCCTGACAGTTGCATCATCAAGACCGGCGTTTGCGAGATCAAATTGCCCGGCCTTCCGCGCCAGCGAGAGACCCCCGAAGCGCGTTTCAATCTGACGAAACCGGACGGGGCCAAGTCCAGAAATTCTGCTGAACGCTACCCAGTATTCAAGGTCTTTGACTTCTGGAATCGGATCGGTCACTACTTCTTCCACCCTTGGGCGCACTTTGCCTTTGATGGACAGGGTCACAGCACACCGGATCCAGAACCACCCGAATCACCTGGCTGAACGGGGTGCTTATGGCGGAGAGGGCGGGATTCGAACCCGCGGTACCGTTGCCGGCACACACGCTTTCCAGGCGTGCCGATTAAGCCACTCTCGCACCTCTCCGCAGGAGCACCCACAATCCACCTGAAGCCGTTGGAACGGCATGCCCCATGGCGCGAACGGGGCAAGTGGCGGAGAGGGCGGGATTCGAACCCGCGGTACGTTGCCGCACACCGCTTTTCGAGAGCGGCACCTTAAGCCACTCAGCCACCTCTCCAACGGGAGAGTATAGCGACGATTTCAGTCGATTGATCGCGTTTGTGGCATCAAAAACACGGGGATTGCCGGACAACGATTGCCTTGACCTTGTCAAATCAGGACTCATACCATGATCGTGACCGTACAGGTCATTAATGCGACACAAAATATCATTCCGTTCACGCGAGTCATCCAAAACGTCGAATCGCGACGCCGGGGTGGCTCGTCTGCTTTTTAATCGCTTTTCCTTTTTTGCGCACCCCCCCCTTCTGTCACATGACAAGCAATCCCAGTAACAAGTGGATGGGCGTGATCCTGGCCGCCGGGATCGGTTCCCGAATGCGGTCTTCGATCCCGAAGCCGCTGCATTCGATCTGTGGTCGTACGCTGCTTGAACAGGCCATGTGGGTCCTCCAAGAAGCCGGGATCGAGCGGATTGTGGTGGTGGCGTCGCCGTCTATTGCGGCGGACCCGCAATTTCTTGAGACCGTTGGAGACAAAGTCACGGTGGCGATTCAGGCCGAACCGCGTGGAACAGGCGATGCACTGCTTGCGGCCTCGGGTGCAGCTGGTGGGGCATCCCATATTCTCGTGGCCAATGCTGACATGCCGCTCATCACCCCGGAGACTGTCTCCAAGATGCTGACCGCACACACTGATTCACAGGCGTCGATCACTCTTTTGACTGGCAAAGGCGACGTGCCGCCCGGGTTTGGGCGGGTCAAGCGTGAAACAGCCGGTCGAGTGGTCGCAATCATCGAAGAGGCTGATGCGGATGATGCGACTCTCTCTATTAAGGAATTCAACGCCGGTTACTACTGCATGGATGCGGAGGTGGCGTGGGGATTGATGGCCAGCGTTCCGCCATCTGCGGGAGGCGAGATATACATAACGGACGCTATTTCAGCGGCCGTAGCCTCCGGCAACCCGGTGGAAGTGGTGGTGGCTGACGATTCATCCGAGTTGACCGGAGTGAACGACCGAACCGAGTTGGCCGCCGCTGAGGCGGTGATGCGAACGAGGCTCCGGCGTCGCTGGATGTTGGATGGGGTCACGATGGTGGACCCTGAAACCACGTACATCGATTCCGGCGTAACAATCGGCCCGGACACGACGATCAGGCCAAACAGTCATCTTGTTGGGACAACCGACATCGGCGCAAACGTCCTTATCGGGCCAGACACCGTACTGGAAGACACGTCTGTTAGAGACGGTGCGTCGGTCGTCTCGTCGCACGCCGAGTCAGCCCAGATTGGTGAGAATGCCAGCGTCGGGCCGTTCAGTCATCTGCGGCCGGGTGCGGTGATTGGGCCGGACGCACACATTGGAAATTATGTCGAGATCAAGAACAGCGTCATCGGGGTGGGCGTCCACATCGGCCACTTCAGCTACGTTGGGGATGCGACAGTAGGAGCCGGAGCGAACATTGGTGCGGGAACTATCACCTGCAACTACGATGGCGATTCCAAACACAATACTATTATCGGCGCGGATGCTTTCATTGGGTCCGGAACGATGCTCGTGGCACCGGTCTCGATCGGGCCAGGCGCGAGCACGGGAGCGGGAGCGGTTGTTACCCACGACGTGCCCCCCGGTGTCCGCGTTGCCGGGGTACCTGCAAGGGTGTTGCCGACCTCAGATACAGGCCCAGAATCAGGCCCGTAATATTTGCCCGATTATCCGGACCCGGCGATGACTACACGTAATAAGGCGTCCGGTTGCCCCGATAATTCAACAGACTAGATCCCTCCGAAACCTAGCGTAACCAAGCAAGACCAAGTGAGACGAGGAGTCCAGGACGTACGGACATGAGTAATAGCGACGATCCCGGCGATAGACGCCACAACACGCGATCAATGACGGCACATCAGCTTGTGCTCAGCTCTGGCACGGGCGAAAGCGCGGTCTGCGACGACGAACATCCCAATCTTAACTCTGAATTGATCGGTTCCGGCTCGGCGGGAGGTGTTCGATG
>CAUZRH010000227.1:0-3529 GCA_963582115.1 Dehalococcoidia bacterium | reverse complement strand
TTTCAGAAGGCCGACCGAAGATCCTATAGTCGGTACGCATTTTGCGGATAAATCGCCACAGGAAAATCGGGGCTTCTCCGCGATGATCTGAGAGTAAACCTGCACTCTGCCACCGGAAACTAGCCCGAAAGTACGGGACTTACCAATTGATCCCTGTGAGTGATACGTGCGTTTAACCGTCTACGGTCGTGTCGGTCTCAAACCGGACCAGATGCTGGGGCTTCAGAAACCGGTTGTCCGGTTTCGATCAATCGCTATCAGGGCTATCTCGATTATCAGGCACCGTTACCGGTCTCTTCCGCTTGAACACGTGACTCCGTGCGGCGCGGGCTTCGATCGCTTCCTTCATCTCACGCATGTGCTTCCGGATCACGCGCTCAAACCAGCCCTTTGTGACGTTTCGACCCAACACATCGCCCACCACCGGCCAACCGAGCCTGAACGACCCGGTGTGCGTCCACTTTGTCTTGCCGTCCGGGAGTTCCTCAAATGTGAACACTTCGTCGCACGACTCAAGTGGACCGTCCAGGTGTTTGAACGTGATCCGGTCCGGGCTGTAGAGGGTTACCTCTTCAAGTGTCACATAGGTCTTGTAGATCGCATCAGTCGTCAACTCGACGACCAGTCGATCGCCGTCTTGCTCAACGACACGGGATTTTTCTTTGGACCCCCGCAATTTTCCACGGCCAAATGCGGTCAACATCTGGAACACCATTTCGCGCGGGGCATCGACGATGGTTTCGTGGTGTCTCAGGGTTACGGTGCGTAAATTAGTCACGCAAATAGGATTCCGCTTCTTGCCGTAAAGGTGCGCGATTGTTCCAACTAGTCAGCAATTTGGCCACTTCTTCTGCTGATGATCGGTCCAGATGACACGAACGCCCCGTCCAGTCTTCTCGTTTCGATGGAAGACCAGACGGGGCGTTCAACAGAGCGTATTTAGGGTTGGCCCCTGGAGGCCACAAGATTCGTAGGACTACCCGTTCGAGTCGTCTTCTTCGCCTTCTTCGCCTTCTGCGCCCTCTGCGCCTTCTTCGATCTCCATACCCTCGCCGACTTCAACGGCTGCGGTACGGGTCATGGCGATTCGGGCGACGATCTGGTCGGGGGAGCTAAGGGCTACCACACCGGCCGGAAGTATAAGGTCCTGGACTCTGATGTTATCGCCAATGTTCTCAAGGCCCTCGATAGAGACCTCGATCTCGTCCGGAACTTCAAGCGGCAGGACACTGACCTGTACGGTACGGACGCCACGGAGGAACTGTCCACCACCACCACGGGTTGCGGGCGCTTCGCCGGTCATCGTGAGAGTGACCTCGGCGGATACCGGCTGCGTCGCATCTACCCGGATGAAGTCGACGTGCTGGAGTTCGCCAGACACCGGGTGTTGTGCGATCTCTCGGACAAATGTCAGGGCGGTCTCGCCTCCACCGACCTCGATCGAAATCGGCTGACCACGGCCGGCCGTGTTGACGGCCAGGCGCAGGGCCTGGGTCTCGGCCTGGAGGGTGAGGGACTCGCCGCCGCCACCATAAAGATGGATCGGAGTAATCCCGGTGCGACGAAGCGCTCGCACTTTTTTGCCGGTCACTTCGCGCAGGTCAACAGAGAGGGAGACGTTATCGCTTGCCATATCTCGATTACTTCAGCCGCGCTACGGTCGAATCCTGTTAGGGAATCCCCGGGCACGGGTTTCATAAGGTTTCTGAATAAGAGTTCTGATCAACCAGGAAAGGCGCACGTGGGCGCAGCGAAAAATTGTAACACGAGGGCGCACCCATCTACAGGTACGGGGAACGGCAATGTGCGAGCAATGACACGTGATTTTATGAATGAACCGTCCTTATTGCGGCACTGACTCGAACAAATTGCCGGACGTCATCGACCCTCCTGTATACTTGCGGTACGTTTGAATGGTCTGATCAGCGGAGCGTGCAGATCGCCAGACCAACGTAAGCCGCCGATGTTCGGCATGGGACGCCGCTGTGCTAGTTCCTATGAAAGTGGATTATGGTTTGAGGGTGCTGATGCACTTGGCTCAGACCCCCGCGTCCGGCCCGATTTCGGCTAGTGCAATAGCTGAGCAGCAAAAAATACCGGAGGCTTACCTCCACCACGTGCTGAGTGACCTTCAGGCAGGCGGCATGCTTGAATCACGTCGCGGACCGTCCGGAGGGCACATGCTCGCCCGGCCCGCGACCGAGATTACCGTGGCAGACGTCTTCATGAGCTTCGACAGGTCCCTTGCTCCGTTGGACTGCGTCGATTCGCCGGAGGACTGTACGCTCTCCGGAGCTTGTTCGCAGCGTGAGCTCTGGAGTGACGTAGAACGGGTGCTGCTGGAACGCTTGAGTGAGACCCGGGTTTCCGATCTTGTTGCCGAGCAACGAGAGATGGTCTGGAACAGCGTATAACAAGACGCAAACCCTCCTGAAACGTTATGGGAAACGTACTGGGCCAGAACACCGCCCCTTTTCACCATCGCTGCCACCGGACTACACTCGAGGCTGCGGAAATTGACCGGGACGTCCCCAAAGTGGATCTGAACACGTCAGAATGAATCTAACTGACAGAATTGGAAACACGTCGGGAACAAGGGCTGGCGGAAGCCGGATTGTTTCATAAATACCGCTTGGATAACCAGAAATATCAACCTTAAGAGGCTGAATATCGGATGACAGAACTTAAAGCAATGACGCCGCGCCAGGTCCAACGTTACAGTCGGCACATCATCATGCCGGATGTTGGAAGCGTGGGACAGCGCAAACTGCTCAGCTCCAGCGTGCTGATAGTCGGCGCAGGTGGCCTGGGTTCCCCGGTCGCTATGTACCTTGCTGTCGCAGGCGTAGGCAAGATCGGGCTCGTCGATTTCGACACCGTCGATCTCTCCAACCTGCAACGCCAGGTCCTGCACCAGGAAAAAGACATCGGACGTCCCAAAGTTGAGTCAGCGAAAGAGACGCTGCTGGCATACAACCCGGACCTCGACGTCGTCCTGCACGAGGAACCCATCACGTCAGACAACGCGATGGATATCATTCCTCACTACGACGTTATCGTTAACGGCGCAGACAATTTCCAGACTCGATACCTGGTCAACGACGCCGCCTACCTTTCCGGTAAGCCGCTCGTGGACGGCAGCATTCTGCTGTTTGACGGTCAGGCGAGCACCTACATTCCCGGGAACGGTTGCTACCGTTGCATCTTCCCGGAGCCGCCGCCCCCGGGCGAGGTTCCGAGCTGTGCAGAGGCCGGAGTACTGGGCGCATTGCCCGGGATGATCGGCACGGTCCAGGCGACCGAGGTGATCAAGGTTCTCCTTGATATCGGAGAACCCCTGAGCGGACGACTGCTCATCATCGATGCACTGTCGATGGAGTTCCGTGTACTCAAGGTTCGCCAGAACCCGGACTGCCCGCTCTGCGGGACCAACCCGACCGTCACCGAACTCATCGACTACGACGCATTCTGCGGGGTCAACATCCCGCTGGTTGAGCCAGTCGAAGAGTCGGTAACCGCCGACTAGTAA
>CAUZRH010000226.1:0-3534 GCA_963582115.1 Dehalococcoidia bacterium | reverse complement strand
TCGGGACGATTCCGCGCTCGCGACAGTACTCCTCTGTGTCTTCACGATGGACGCGGAGTAATGGCCGTATGACGGTCAGTGATCCACCGCCCCAGCGCCGGGGAGTCTGCGACGTGAGGCGCATGCCTCGGACCCCGGCCAGGCCCGAGCCACGCACGATATGTAGAAGGACGGTCTCGGCCTGATCGTCCAGCGTATGGCCCGTGATCGCCGCCTGTGCCCCTTCTTGCTCGGCGGCTCGCCCTAAGAAGCCGTATCGAAGTCGGCGAGCAGCGTCTTCAACCGACATACGCTCTTCTTTAGCGTACGCGGAAACGTCTGCCCCATCTCCCAGGTAGGCTAATCCACGGCTTTCAGCCGCTTCCCTGACGTACTGTTCGTCTGCATCGGAATCGGCTCCACGCATTCGGTGATTGAAGTGGCAGGCAATAACCGTCGGGCCGCTTGCTTCCCCGATGGCCTGTAGCGCATCGAGCGCCGTCATCGAGTCGGCACCACCGGATACGGCGACCAGTACCGGGCGTGTCGCATCGACTTCGGCCTCTTGTAACGCCGCATTTATCGTCTCCCTGACCGAAATTACGTGGTCGGCGATCAGCCCGTATGCCCCTGAATCTATAGTGGTCACGGAACGAGTGTTGCCTCTTGCGTCGTGACCCATCGCATGGCTCGCACACGCAAAATCTTGTTCCCGGACATATCGATCACTTGAAACCTGACCGGCCCGGAACGCACCCTGTCGCCAACTTTAGGCAAGCGTTGCAATTGATCCAGTAAGAACCCGGCGATGGTCTGATAGTCCCCATCCGGTATACCAAGTTCTAGCCTGTCGTTAGCGTCCTCGATAGATAGTGCTGCATCAAGATCAAACGTGTTGGCGTCCACCGTGATGAACCTGTCGTCCGGCTTAAGCCCCTCTTCCCCGGTTTCACCAATCGCCTGTTCAACGATTTTGGTTAGCGTCACCAGTCCGGCGATGCCGCCAAACTCGTCCACCACCAGCGAAATTTTATGTCCGGTCGCCTGCATATCCTCAAACAGTTCGTCCTGTTTCTTGGTCTCGGGAACGAACAGGGTCGTCCGCATGAGGCCCGTGACCGTTGCCCCGTTCTTAAGGTCGCCGCCGGCGATCGACTGAAGAACGTCTTTCACGGAGAGAATGCCGACTACATCGTCGTGGTCGTCGTCGAACACGGGGAACCGGGTATGGGGGGTATTGGCGTAGATCTTCATGAAGCCGTCGATGGACGTGCCTACCTCGATCCATTCGATCTCGTTCCGGGGCGTCATGATGTCCCGTACTTCAGATTCGCCGAACCGGAAGATGTTTTCCAACATCTCTCCCTGACTCTCCTCTACCGTACCTTCCGCCTCACCAACATCGATCAGCATCCGGAGTTCACCCTCGGTGATGGTCGGCGTCATGAGCGCCTCTTTGCCGCCGAACGCGTGCGTTATGATTCGGGGCACTAGGGTGAATACCCAGACTAGGGGCCCGGCGAATCGCATGATCGTTAGAACAGGCCGCGACACTATGTGGGACCAGCGTTCCGCGCCGTGTATGGCGACCGCTTTCGGAGTAAGTTCCGCCGCCACCACTACGACCACTGTTGCGCCAAGCGTCGCGATAGCGACCGCGCCGGCCGAGTTACCCCACAACTTGATTACGAGTGCCGTGCCGACAGCCGTGATGATGATGTTCAGAGCGTTGCCGATGAGCAGAATGGTTCCGAAGAACTTGTTGTACTCGTCGGTTATCTGGACGATCGCTGCGGATGCATGATCGCCTTGTTCAGCTCTATGGCGGACGCGGAAACGGTTGACCGAGATTATTGCGGCCTCCGACGCGCTGATCAGAGCGCTGCCGATAATGGCAGCGACGATGATCAATATCGACAGCAACATACGGTTTGTTTCTCCTCGTAGGGCGGATCGCCAGGATGCCAGATATGCGTACGCGAGCACATACAGACGACGACTGTGTTACGAAGAGTTTATCGCAGGACGTATAAAGGCCCGTTCCTAGGAGCGGGCCTTTATACGGAATTCAGCGCCTTGCGGCACTGTTTACAGGAACGAGAGTTAGTTCTCTTCTCCAGATTCAGACGCTTCTGAATCTGCGTCGGAAGTAGATTCAATTACCGGCTCTGACGGTGCGTTCTTGGCTGCGACCGCGGCACGGATACCGGCATCCAGTTCGTCCCTGATAGCGGTCTCCCGCTTCAAGAACATCCTGGAAGCTTCACGCCCCTGGCCGAGTCTAGTGTCGCCATAGGAGAAAAACGAGCCGCTCTTTGAGAGGATGCCATGCTCAACTCCAAGGTCAAGAAGAGCGCCTTCCTTGCTTATGCCTTCTTTGAAGAGGAACTCAAGCTCGGCAACACGGAATGGCGCTGCGACCTTGTTCTTAACGATGCGGGCACGTACACGGTTTCCGATGATGTCGGTACCGCTCTTGATCGCTTCCATACGACGTAGGTCGATACGGACGGAGCTGTAGAACTTAAGCGCACGCCCTCCCGGCGTGACTTCCGGGTTACCGAACACGACGCCGACCTTCTCACGAAGCTGGTTGATAAAGATAAGGGTTGTGCTGGTGCGTGCGACTGAACCCGTCAGCTTCCGAAGAGCCTGTGACATGAGACGAGCCTGCAGGCCGATGTGCGTATCGCCCATGTCGCCTTCCTGCTCCGCCATTGGCACAAGTGCTGCGACCGAGTCCACGACGATTACGTCAAGCGCACCGGAGCGAACAAGATAGTCGGTGATCTCGAGGGCCTGCTCTGCAGAGTCTGGCTGAGAGACGAGCAGGGTATCGATATCCATCCCAATAAGTTTGGAGTAGGCCGGATCCATGGCGTGCTCGGCGTCGATGTAGGCGGCGGTCCCGCCTAGTTTCTGGGCCTCTGCAATCACATGGGAAGCGAGGGTCGTTTTACCGGCGGACTCTGCGCCGAAAATCTCGACAACACGTCCTCGGGGAAGGCCACCTATGCCGAGCGCCATGTCGAGAGCGATCGAACCGGTGGGAATTGCGTCGACGTCTTGCCCTCCCCGGTCGGTCAACTTCATGATTGCGCCGCGACCGAATGCCTTGTCGATCTGCGCTAACGCCAGTTCAAGCGCCTTCTCGCGCTCGGTGGCGTTGCCGTTAATGTTGACCGGCTTTGGGATTTTTGTACGTGCTGGGGACATATGAATGCCTCTTTATCTGGCGGGGCTGTCGACGTGTATTTACTTATTTGGCCCCCGGCCGAACGCGTCCCCAATGTTTGCCAAATACTTGTAGGACGTGTCCGGTTCCGACGGCGAAGATGACACTAGCACGGATGTTCTAATGGTGCAACGATGAGTGTCACAACCGACAAACATGGAGTGATCTAACGGCCGGAGCATCCGGTGTGCCAGAAGTTTATGTATCTCCCCGTGATACGACCAACTCGCAAACACGTTTGAGATACAAAACTTGATCGTGGAATAGGGGGCTGGTTGCTAAATCCGGCTCTTATAGGACTCTCAGGACACTGATGTGCC
>CAUZRH010000225.1:0-3534 GCA_963582115.1 Dehalococcoidia bacterium | reverse complement strand
CACGCTGGTCGCCAGGGGACGGGGCGTCGGTCCCGGAGTGGGAATCGTAGGCGTGGGATCAGGCACCGTCGGGATTGGAAAAGGCGGCGTATTGGTCGGGGTCGGGACGGCCGGCATGGCCGTAGGCATCTCGGAGGTGGCTCCAGAACACGCAATAACGAACGTTGCGATCAGCGAGGGTAGAACAAGAGCGACAACCCTCATCCACTAGAAGACCGTTCTTCGGCCAGCTTGACGGCGCGATTTGCAGCGTGATCCAGGTCAGCGACCCGGTGTTCAGCAGCTTCGAGGGAGGTTCCGCGCGCAAGCGCTTCAGAAGCCCGTCGTGAATATACGAGAACAGCCGCACTAACTTCGAGGCGAGTCGCTTCCCTTACGGCTGCTATGTATGCGCCTAACTGCAATTCATACTGCTCCGCTGCGCCGGTCGTTCGGTCGGTCTTGTAGTCGACAATTACCAACGATCCGTCCTCGTCCTGGAACATAAGGTCCACGTAACCTTCGACCACTACGCCGGTGTTACCCACGGGTGCGCTCACATACGACTCCCGCCACGCTCGCCCCTTAGTCAGGGCCAGAGCGGCGCTTTGCATTACGGGCGTCTCTAGGGTCGCTCTGGCCAGAGCCCAAACCTCCTGCTCGTAACCTGAAAGATCGTGGGAGCGCGCATGTTTTGTGGCAAGGGCGGAAAGACCGGTAATTATCCCGTCTGGGCCAGCTTCACTCGGATCGACGTCCTGTAATACGGCGTGAACGGCACGGCCGATCGCACTGGCCGCTCGGCCTCGCCTCCAAGGGTCGAGTTCTATCTGCTCATCATCAGTCTTCTGCTGCCAGAAACCATCGGCCGAATCATGCAGGGACGATGCGGAGATTATCGGCGAGGCAGACATCCGGCGGATCAAATCTTGTTGATCTCGCTCCCATCCGTCGGGGTCATCCAACGTGAATATGTCGGTCACAGGTTCCGCCGGACCATTCGACGCGGCGCCCGGGCCTGGTAGAGGAACGACCGGGGACCATAAATGGGATGCGTCGGCGGAATACTCGGCCATGAGCGCCGCCGGAGACGAGCTGTCTTTGTCCCGCCGGAACGTGCTGACAATCAGATGGTCACAGGCTCGGGTTGCCGCCACGTACATCAGGCGCACGTTCTCCATCTTCCCGGCGTTTTTCTCCTGCTCTCGTAAATCATCGAAGCTGCCGGTCTGGAAATACGTGGGGCTCGACCCCATCCGGACTCCGATATGCGCCGCCGCATCCTCGCTATGACCGAACAACGCGTTTTCGGTGCGATTGTTCATCGCTGAGTTCAGACCGGTCAGCATCACGATCGGAAACTCCAGCCCCTTGGCGGCGTGGACCGTCATCACACGCACGACGTCGGCGTCCGTCCCGGCTGCAGCATCGGGCGCACGTACGTCCCGTTCGGCCTGATGCCGCGCCCAGAGCACGAACTGCCGGAGCGTTGGTCGACCGGCGTCGGAAAGTCGGCGTGCCATCTCGACAAGTAACTGGATGCGCGACCATCGTTCATCGGCGTGCCCTCCGGCCAGCGCCAGTTCTCGAAGCCTCCGTTCCCGGACAAACCGCTCGATCAAAGCCCCGGGAGAACAATCCAGTCGCGCGTTGTGCAGCGTCAGGAGCGACCCGAAAGCCGCCGCCACCGGGCCGTCTTCGCCGTGATCACCTTCCAGATAATTAAAGCCATGCCCGGCGGTGGCCCAAACCCAGAGATCGGTGTCAGAGCAGGCGTACGCCGGAGAGCGCAGCGCCGCCACCACCGCCACCTGATCGGTCGGATCGTCGATCGCCGCTAGGGCGCTCAGGAGATCCCGGACATCCTCTGTCACGAAAATGAGCGAATTCCCTGCGGTCGTGTACGGCACCTCGCACTCGTCCAGCGCACGTTCCAACAGCGGGAGCGCCGTTCTCCGCGGGATCAGTATGCAAAGATCGCGGAATGTTGATGGCCGCACGTCCTCATCGTCCTGCACCATCCATTGGCCGTTGCCGACCTCTTGCGCGATTCGTGCCAGCTCTGCCATCTCCGTTCGTCGCACCTCTTCGATCCGTTTTTCATCGAGCGGATCGCCGGCAAGGTGTACGCCGAAAAGTGGTTGGCCTTTGGGCGGAACCCTATCGCTTAAAAGATCCACGTAGTCGGCTTGATGTGGGCTTTCGTCACCTACCATCCAGCGGCCAAAAACGTGGTTGACCCAGTTCACGAGCGAAGTGTTGGAGCGGAAATTCTGCGTGATCAAAATGCTATCGACATGGGACTCATTGCGCAGCCGGTTCAGGGTCGGCAGATCGGCATGCCGGAAACGGTAGATCGACTGTTTGGGATCGCCGACCACGAACAATGCACCCGGGGCGGGCTGGCCCGAGCCGTCGCGACTGGTGAGCCGCCTGACCAGCTCCACCTGAAGCGGGTCGGTGTCCTGAAATTCGTCGACCAGAACGTACGCGTACCGCTCCTGGAAATGTTTGCGAGCCTCGTCGTTCTTGAGCAGTTCCACCGCCCACGTGAGCATGTCATGGAACTCCGCTTTGCCGGAGTTGAGACGATACTCTGCGTACCCGGTCACAAACTCTTTGAGCGGCCCGAGCAGGTCCCCCAGGGCGTGTCGCCTCAGGTCTGAAATTTCGGCCTTCAGCATCTCGTCGAGCTTTTTAAGATGCGCTTTTACCGACTTGCAGGCGTTGACGCCGGACTCGTCGTCGTACCAGTCGCTTTGTCTGCCGCCGGACTCGGAGATCTTGACGTTGGGGCTGGCCAACAGCCACTCCGCATCTTCAGTACAGGGACCGAGGCGCTCAAGGCGTTCGGCTATAGCGCGGAAGCCATCGAGTGCGGCGGTCAGCTTGTCGCCTTCGGGGAGCTGACAGAAGCGCTCCATGTCTGGCAGCCATTTGGCTGCATCTACAATCTCCTGCGCAGCACGCCGGGGAACAGCACCTGATTCCTTGAAGTCGTGCTGACCAACGAGGTGATAGTTGGCGTGCAGTTGGCGAGCGGTTTCGGTCAGGCCTGCGAGCGGCGAACTCAGCCCCAATCGGAACGCAGTCGCGATTGCGGCCGCAAACTCGCCATCCTCCGGCTGATCGTCCAACCATCTTGTCCAGGCATCTTCGAAATCGATCTCGGCCTGAATCTCGTCGACCGGTTCGATCACGGGCGGCAGCCCCGCGTCTAACGGCCGCTCCCGCAGCAAAGAAAGGGCAAACGAGTCGATAGTCTGGATGACGGCGAAATCGATCTCACGAACGGCCGTCTTCAGCCTTTCGTGTTCAGCGCTGCCGGCCTGAGCAGCATCACGCGCTGCTTTAACGTTTAGCCGCACACGCACACGCAACTCTGCCGCGGCTGCACGGGTGAAGGTAATCACCACCAGCTTCGCGACCGGCTCGCCCCGCTTCAGCAGTGCCGTAACACGGTCCACGAGCGCAGTTGTCTTGCCCGTTCCAGCGCCCGCCTCCACGAATAGCGTCGAATCCAGTTCCTCGGTGATGCGTCTGCGTTGGGCGTCG
>CAUZRH010000224.1:0-3554 GCA_963582115.1 Dehalococcoidia bacterium | reverse complement strand
GCCGATAGAGCCCTATAACTAGAAGGCTAGAGCGCGTCAATCGCCCTGGCGACGTCGAAGTCCCAGCCGGTTAATCCGCCTTTGTCGTGGGTCGATAGCGTCAGCGTTACCCTGTTGTATCGGATGTCGATATCCGGGTGGTGGTCACGAGATTCAGCGATCTCGGCAACACCCTGCACCAAGGCAATGCCCTCAAGGAACGACGGCGCTTCAAACGTTCTCGTGATGCTCTGGACCGCGCTTCCTGAAGACAGGGACCACTCTGGGATCGCTTTGATGCTTTCAGCGATCTGGTCGACGGTAAGTCGAGTTCGGTCAGCCATCTATTACCTCCCCGTTATTGTCGTTGCCGTGTCTGGAGTCTGCCAATTTCACCGCAGGCCAGTTCAGTACACCAAAACGGACCGCTAGATAATTGCCCCTGTGGGGCTTAGTCCTGGTTGGGGTTTACTCGTTCTCGGACGTAGTTAAGCACCGACTCTATGCCCTCAGGCGGCGCTCCAAGAGAAACCGCTTTTTCGACATCTGCGGCGACGAGTTCTTCCTGCCCGAGCGCGGCGTGTGCCACGGCACGATTGCCATACGCGTCAGAGTTGGACGGATCAAGCGAAATCGCCCTGTCCAGGTTGGTTACGGCCTGCACGAAGTTGCCAAGTGACAGGTAGGCGGTACCGAGATTGAACTGGAGTGTGGCGTCGTTTGGTTCAATGGATTCAGCCTGCTCAAATGACTCCGCGGCCCGGTCCGGGAAGCCCAGTTGTGCGAACTTGAGGCCACGCTGGAACCAGCCTACAAAATCATCTATGGCAGGTTCAGTTTCCTGGGTCGATTCGATATTTTGGTCGCTTGGTTGAAGATTCACGAAATTACTTTAACCCGAGCAAGACATCGTGAACGCTCGGGTTCGATACGCCGGGCCAGTTCGCCTACTTCTGTACGGTCCATTCCTTCATGCGGGCGACCGTGACGGTCCAGTAATCGGGCCTGGTTTCTGGTCACGAGATGACGAACCGGCAACGTGATTCGAGCATCGCCCAACGCCGAAGCGCCTCGGGACGCTAGAATCGGCGTCGACGTCGGTGGTTTTGCATGCGAGTCGGACCCGGTATTCCCGGTATTCAAGGCACTCAATACCTCAAGATCGCAATAGTTGCCAGTAGATTCAAGAGAGTTACATCAGATGCGCATCGTGTTAATCGGTCAGCAAGCGTTCGGCCAGTCTGTTCTGGATGCGATCCTGGATGCGGGCCAGGACGAGGTATTTGGCGTATTTTGCTCGCCGGACCAGGAAGGTCGGCGCCCAGATCCTCTTAAGGTCCGGGCGCTGGAGCGGGGTATCCCGGTATTCCAACCGAAGCGGTTCCGCAGCAAGGAAGCGATTCTGGAGTTCCAGAACCTTTATTCAGAACTCTGCGTCATGGCCTACGTGACGGATATCGTGCCAAAAGAGATGATCCAGGGACCCATGTACGGCACCATCCAGTACCACCCGTCTCTTCTCCCACTTCATCGCGGGCCAAGCTCAATCAACTGGCCGATCATCATGGGCGAGAAGAAGACAGGACTGACGATTTTCTGGCCGGATGAGGGACTGGATACCGGTCCGGTACTGCTCCAAAAAGAGGTCGAGATCGGTCCGGACGACACGCTTGGCTCTGTCTATTTCAACCACCTGTATCCGATGGGGGTGCAGGCGATGCTTGAGGCGATAGACCTCGTGCGAGATGACAAAGCGCCGAAGATAGTGCAGAACGATTCAAAGGCCACGTACGAGAGTTGGGCTAAAGCCAGCGACGGGGTGATCGACTGGTCCCTCCCGGCGCAGCAGGTATACAACCTGATTCGTGGCTGTAATCCTCAGCCCGGTGCGAGCACAACGCATGACGGCGAACCTTTACGGGTATTCGACTCTGCATTAGGAACGTCCGGAGGTTCCAGTTCCGAACCCGGCATCGTCATTGCTTCTGGAGACGACGGGTTTGAGGTGGCGGCGGGTGACGGCAGCGTCCTTGTGAAGCGCGTGCAACAAAAAGGCTCAAAAAAAGAACCGGCCGCAGAATTCGCATCTGCGGCCGGGCTTAAGATCGGTGATCCCCTCGGGTGAGGCTTGCGGTCCTTCTTGAACCGCTAAATCAGGACTACGGAATGACGGTGGGGTGTAGGCGTCATGTTGGGTGGGTGAGCGAGCGAAGATCGGAGCGTCCTACTTGTTCCTGAGCGTTCTCCCGAATTGAGGCTATCGATCCGAACGGCGCGCCGGGTGGGTGTAGTACCCGGTGCAGATAGATCGAATACTGAAGCAACGACCGGGCTCTCGTCAGGTCTCGCTGGCTCAGCACTCCCGATTCGATGGGATCCGCAATGAGCCGTCAGGGTCACTCTCTTGAGGTGCTGTCGTGAAGATCGCACTAATCGCCCTACAACTACGGATCAGCATGTACGGCTTCCTGGCCTGTGCCGGTGAATTAGTCGTATATGCGGCGGCGATAGTGTGGATCTACCCGACGGTGTCCGAAGTGTCCGGGATGGGCGAATACCTGGAGGCGATGCCGGACCAGTTCCGGGAGATGGCCGGGATCACCGACCTTACGCAGGCTCTGGATGCTCAGGGGTTCTTCCCTTTTGAGGGTTTCCTGTCCACGGAATACATGGGTTGGTTTCCCGTATTGCTTGGCATCTACGTCATCATCTCCGGAGTAGGCATCGTTGCGAAGGACGCAGAACGCGGCGCTCTGGAGATCATCTTTGCTCAGCCCATACACCGACTTAGAACGCTTGCGACCAATGCCGGCAAGGTGCTCACTCATCGTGAGTTGATGCAGGCGGTATGAGGGCCGGAGTACGGCGACGAGACCGAGTACCTGCGGACCTTTGTTAAGCAGTTACGCCGGAGGCTGGAAGAAGACCCGTCCCGGCCGCGCTACATCATCGCCGAGCCTGGCATTGGGTACCGTCTCGTGCAGGTGATCGGCTAGCACGTCCTCTGGCTGTTTCAAGAACGGACGACGTGTGCTTACGTTTCTAGCGCCTTACGTCTGCCCCGCCTGAAGCTGCCGTCTGAACCTCTGCCTCTGAGGCAAGGTTAAAGTCGCCGTGGATCGTGTGCGCTATCGCGCCGGACGCCGCAGCGAAGTCTGCCGTTTGCTGTGCCCCCCATCCGTTCATGACGCCCCAGATCGCACCCGCAGCGAACCCATCTCCGCCGCCAACGCGGTCAACGATCTCTAGCTCATGCCGACGGCTCAACGCTATCTCCGATCCATCGAAGACAACGCCCTGCCAGTCGTTTCGATCGCTTGAGACAATGTCCCGGATCGTCAGCGCTACCCTGTTGAACCCGTACTTTGATACGGCCGCATCCACAAAAGGCCTGTAAGCATCGGCGCTTCGATCGTCCGGTTCGATGTTTCCGTCTCGCCCCAACATCACGGCGAGGATCGGGTCACGTGCGCTGCCGATGGCGACGTCCACGTACTGCATGAGCGGGTCCAGGCGCTTTGCGGCCTCTTCCGGGCTCCACAGTGCGCTCCGGTAGTTGAAATCGGTACTGACGG
>CAUZRH010000223.1:0-3568 GCA_963582115.1 Dehalococcoidia bacterium | reverse complement strand
GCAGCGGCCGGCCCGGTCCCGTCCTGATCGACATCCCCCGAGACGTCCAAGCCGGGGAGATCGAGTTCGACGAGGCCGAGTGGGACAAGCCGGTCTCACTGCGCGGCTATAACCCACCGACTACCGCTGAAGAAAGCGAAGTCGCAGCAGCAGCAGCGCTGATTAATGAGGCCGAACGTCCGGTCATCCTGGCCGGACACGGCGTCATCATCTCGCGCGCTTACAAAGAACTGCGGGAACTGGCTGAAAACGCCCAGATCCCGGTGATCACTACGATGTTGGGCATCAGCGCATTCCCTGAGGACCACGTGCTCAGCACCGGGTTCCCGGGCATGCACGGCATGGCATATTCCAGCCTCGCACTGGACCAGGCGGACCTGATAGTCAACATCGGCGGTCGCTTCGATGACCGGATCACCGGCGATACGAAACGATTCGCACCGAACGCCAAAAAGATTCATATCGACATCGACCCGGCAGAACTGGGCAAGAACGTCAAGGTCGAAGCCCCGGTGATGGGAGACGTGAAACACGTCCTCAATCAGCTGAACCCGCAGGTCAACAAGACGACCCACACCAAGTGGATCCAGCACGTCGAACAACTCAAAGCGGACCACCCGTCTTTGAAGATCCGTGAGACCGAAGAACTGCTTGGGCAGCACGTCGTTAAGGCGATTTCAGACGCCACAAAGGGCGACGCGCTGATCGTATCTGGCGTTGGACAACACCAGATGTGGGCGGCGCAGCACTACCAGTTCAAGAACGCCAACTCATGGTTCTCGTCCGGCGGCGCCGGAACGATGGGCTATGAGGTTCCGGCGGCGATGGGCGCTCAGCTCGCGCACCCGGATAAAGAGGTCTGGACGTTCGCCGGCGACGGCGGCATACAGATGACCCTGTCCGAGTTTGCGACGATCGCCGAGAACAATCTGCCGGTCAAGATCGCGATCCTGAACAACAACATGCTCGGGATGATCACGCAGTGGCAGGACATGGTGTTCGACAAGAACTTCTACGCAAACACTTACACCGGCAACCCGGACTTCGTGAAACTGGCGGACGCCTACGGCATCAAAGCCCTGAGAGTGACGAACCAGGACGAGATGGAAGGCGCAATCAATGCCGCTCGCGCCCACGACGGGCCGTTCATCATCGACTTCGTCATCTACCGGGACGAAAACGTGTTCCCAATGATCCCGTCTGGTCAGTCCGTGGCCCAACTAATAGAGGAGAACCTCTAATGGTGGAAATAATGGCTAACGGACTGGCGCGACGAACGCTCGTCGCGCTGGTCGAAAACAAGCCCGGCGTCCTGGCCCGTATTGCGAGCCTGTTCCGACGACGCGGCATCAACATCGCCAGCCTCGCCGTGGGAGCTTCCGAGCAGAGAGATCTCTCCCGGATGACCTTTGTGGCGGAGGGCGATCCATCGACCGTCGGTCACATCGCAAAACATCTGGACAAGCTGATCGAGGTTGTAGAGGTGGCAGACATCAGCGACAACAACGTCGTGTGGCGTGAAATGGCTATGGTCCGAGTCAAAGCGGATCCTGAAAGCCGACACCGCGTCATCCAGCTTGCGAATATCTTCCGGGTCAGCATCGTCGACGTAGGCGCAGAGGCCCTGACGATGGAGATTACGGGTGATACGGCAAAGATCGACTCCATGATCACCTTGATGGATGAGTTCGGAGTTGAGCAGGTCATGCGCACCGGACGGGTCGCAATGCTGCGCTCTGCGCTTTCGCAGGGCGACGAAGACGGTACCTACGGCGATCAGATCAGCAGTAACATCATCGCCCGCGAGGGTCTGGGATCCGGCAGCGTCTAATCTGGGCCCCAATAACACCGAGACAAACCCGACACCCGTTAATCAACTAAAGCGGCGTTTAAACGCCAAAAGGAATCTGGATGGCGACTCTCTACTACGACAAGGACATCGACACGACTCCATTGAAGGAGTCAAAGATCGCGATCCTCGGCTATGGCAGCCAGGGCCACGCACACGCCCAAAATTTGCATGACAGCGGTTTTGACGTAGTGGTCGGCCTCTACGAAGGCTCAAAATCCAAGGCCAAGGCCGAGGAAGACGGACTGGAAGTCATGACCGTTGCGGACGCTGCGAAGGCGGCGGACGTCGTGATGTTCTGCCTCCCGGACACGACAGTGGCCAAGGTGTATAAGGACGAGGTCGCTGACAACCTGGAGGCGGGCAACATGCTGATGTTCGCCCACGGTTTCGTCATCCACTACAAACAGGTCGAGCCTCCAGAGGGCGTCGACGTCACGATGATCGCACCCAAGGCCCCCGGCCACCGCGTACGAGCGGTGTTCGAGCGAGGGCTCGGCGTACCGTCCCTGATCGCTGTCCACCAGGACGCCACAGGGAACGCTCATGCCCGTGCGCTGGCCTACGGCGCAGGTATCGGCAGCGGCCGCGCAGGAATCCTTGAGACGACATTCAAAGAGGAAACGGAGACCGACCTCTTCGGCGAGCAGGCCGTTCTCTGCGGCGGAGTTACGTCCCTTATCAAGGCCGGCTTCGAGGTGCTCACAGAAGCCGGTTACCAGCCGGAGTCGGCCTACTTTGAAGTTCTCCACGAGCTGAAGTTGATCGTGGACCTCATCTACACCGGCGGCCTGGAAGGTATGCGCCACTCCATCAGCACGACAGCGGAGTACGGCGACTACACCCGGGGACCGGAAATCATCGGCCCTGAGGTCAAGGAAAACATGCAAGAGGTTCTCAGGCAGATCCAGTCCGGCGAGTTCGCCCGGGAATGGATTGCGGAGAACGACGAAGGTCTGCACCGCTACAAGGCGTTGCAGGCGGCAGACGTATCTCACCCGGTTGAAGAGATCGGCCGTGAGCTGCGCAGCATGATGCCCTGGCTGGAGTCGACAACCTAACCCCGAAAATATGGCCGCACCCTGGAGCGTTTGAGACAGCACTCTGAGGCAAAACGTAGCACCCTGAGGTTCTCGAAGGGCGCTTACAGGGACCGCGTCAATCAGGACCGGGGCGGGAGTTCAAAAATGGCAGAGACCGACGTAGCAAACAACGACAAAGTCATCATCTTCGACACCACCCTCAGGGATGGTGAGCAGTCAGCCGGAGCCGGCCTGACTCCGGAGGAAAAGTTCCGGATAGCGCGGCAGCTCCAGAAACTTGGTGTCGACGTGATCGAGGCCGGGTTTGCCGCAAGCTCCCCCGGAGACTTTGAAGCCGTCCAGCAGATCGCCCGTGAGATCAAGGGCCCAATCATCTGCTCGCTCGCCCGCGCAGTGCCCGGTGATATTGATGC
Organism: Dehalococcoidia bacterium; assembly: GCA_963582115.1. Lineage (GTDB taxonomy): Bacteria > Chloroflexota > Dehalococcoidia > Lucifugimonadales > Lucifugimonadaceae. The sequence continues at coordinate 263 of CAUZRH010000223.1, read as the reverse complement.
GGCGTGGGAAGCGATCAAGGACGCCGAGCGCCCGCGCATCCACACCTTCCTTTCGACCTCTGAGATCCACATGGCGCACCAAATGCGCAAAGGCGCAGAGGACATCCTCGGGATGGCCGTTGACGCTGTGACCCGGGCAAAAGCGCTCTGCGACGACGTCGAGTTCTCGCCGATGGACGCCACTCGGACGGACCCCGTATGGCTCTACAAACTGGTCGAAGCGGTGATCGACGCCGGAGCGACTACCGTCAACATCCCGGACA
>CAUZRH010000222.1:0-3571 GCA_963582115.1 Dehalococcoidia bacterium | reverse complement strand
TGGGGTATTTTCCGGTGAAGCACCCATTGCAGTAGGTCCCCTGCCGGGCCTCGACCGCGCTTCTCAGACCATCGACACTCAAGTAACCCAGCGAATCTGCGCCAATCAATTCTCGAATTTCTTCCACTGTCTTTTGCGCCGCAATTAACTCGTCAATGCTCGCCATATCCACGCCAAAGTGACATGTGGATATGATGGGCGGCGAAGCGATTCGCACATGAATTTCGGCTGCGCCCGCGTCCCTGAGCAGCTTCACGACACGCGATTTGGTAGTGCCACGTACAATGCTGTCCTCGACCACGACCAACCGTTTGCCACTAATCACGTCGGGGAGTGCGTTGAACTTCATACCAACGCCAATCTCTCGCATGCGCTGGCTCGGCTGTATGAAGGTCCGTCCGACGTAGCGATTCCTGACGAGACCCTCACCGTAGGGGATTCCGCTCTCGTTCGCGTAGCCAATTGCATGTGGAATCGCTGAGTCCGGTACACCGATCACCATGTCGGCGTCTGTCGGGTGCTCCCTCGCCAGCTGTGCGCCCATCTCGGCCCGCGTCGACTGATTCAACTTGCCATTGAGGATGCTGTCTGGTCGGGCGAAGTAGATGTGTTCAAAGATGCACATGGCGTGCTTTTCGCGTGCGCCGGACCACATGAACGACTCTATGCCGTTCTCGTCGATAACCACTGTCTCGCCGGGTTCGATTTCTCTGATGAACTCTCCACCGACGTGGTCTATGGCGCAGCTCTCGGATGCCAGGATGTAGCCATCGCCAAACTTACCGATGCAAAGCGGGCGTATTCCAAGAGGGTCCCGGACCCCTATGAGCTGGTCTTTGGTCATGATGGTCAGTGAGTACGCGCCCTTGAGGCGTCTCATGCAGTAGGCAGATCGCTCTTCCCATGTGCTGGCCGGGGCTTTCGCATACATCTCAGCGATCACTTCAGTATCGGAAGTGCCGGTGAATGTGGCCCCCCACTCTTCAAGTTCGGTCCGCAGGGGGCCGGCGTTGATGACGTTGCCGTTGTGGCCCAGTGCGATGGCCAGGCCGTTCTCGCCATGGGCGATGATGGGCTGTGCGTTGGATCGCTTGGTTGCGCCGGTGGTGGAGTAACGCGTATGGCCGATGGCAATATGGCCGGTTAGACGATTAAGGTCTTCTTCACGAAACGCCTGGGCGACGAGGCCCATTCCGGTATGGAGCACCATATTGTGGCCGTCCGCCGTTGCGATACCGGCAGACTCTTGTCCGCGATGTTGCAGTGCGAATAGACCGAAATAAGCGACATTCGCGACATCTTCGCCGGGCGCATAAAGGCCGACGACTCCACATGCCTCGTGGGGCTTGTCATTGTCCAGCGGATCAGTCTGATATGTTTGCAGCAATGGACCTGCGGTGCGCGGCTCCCGTGGCGCCACCGCATCTGCGAAGGGCCGAGAATTGCGTCGCTTAGAGCAAGAGTATGTTACCCCCACCGGTGTTTCATACGAAAGCCCGTAATTCACATTGATTTCAGCGCGGTCCGTTATATCGCACGCCCCAAGCCCTCATGGGCCCGACTCGGCCGGATGGTTTACCCGACTTCACGGAATCAGGCTGGCGGCTCTAACCAGAACAAGAACTCTGCATTCCCGGCATCCCCGAGCAGGGGCGATTTGACCAGCCCCCGGATCCGAATCCCGTTATTGGTCAGCCACGCCACAAACCGCCCTACGAGCTGTGCCCTTAATGCAGGATCTCGGATGACGCCGCCTTTAGGCACCTCTCCCCGTCGAGCCTCGAACTGTGGCTTGAACAACACAATCGCTCGCCCCCCGGGTCTAAGGTATTTGAATACCGGCTGCAAAACCGTCTCAAGCGAGATGAACGAAACGTCCGCCAATATAAGGTCAACTTTTCCGGGGAGGAGCATCGGCTCTCGTGCGTTGACCCCCTCCATGGACACGACTCGGTCATCCGCAACAAGTCGGGAATGTAGTTGCGAGCGTCCTGCGTCCACTGCGTACACAAGTGATGCCCCGTTCTGAAGCACGCAGTCAGTGAATCCGCCCGTTGACGAACCAACGTCCAGTACCGTCATTCCTGCAGGATCGACTTCGAAGCGTTCCAGCGCTCGGGCTAATTTCTCACCCCCGCGCGACACAAACCGGGACCGAGCCCGCAGGGCTATTTCCTGGTCTTCCCTGACCTGCATCCCCGCGGTGGGTCGTCCCCGCGCCGAAGATTTACCGGAAGCGCCGGGCAGGGAAACCTCTCCGGCCATCACCAGAGCGCGCGCCTCCTCAATGTTGCTTACAAGGCCGTTGTCGACCATTATCTGATCGAGGCGAATCCGCCGACGAGGACTCACGCCAGAACTCCGAACGTGACTCTAATTATCTGGCCAGATGTTTGGGACCGTCCGTAAGCACGCGCAATCCCACACCGCAGCAACTCGTATTCCATTTCCGTATGTGCGACGTCGATGCGGTCCGGTATCATCTGCTCGATGGTCAACGCTCCTGAAGCAGGTCGCCGCCGCGGGTCACCGGCGGCCATCCTGTACGGACTTATCCGTTCAATGCGACCGAAACAGGGCCCGAAAAATGGGCTGGTTCTGGTCGCGCTTTTTTTCACCGTAAACAAATGGTGGGATCCCGATCAAATCGGCGGCATGGCCGGACTGGTTGCGACCAGCGTAGCGGCGACGCTGATCTTCATCATCGTGAGCGGCGTGGTCTATATCGTCAACGACCTGTTCGACACGGAACGTGACCGGATACACCCCAGAAAGCGATTCCGGCCAATAGCGGCTGGCGTCGTTCCGATCAGCGTGGCCTGGGTCGCAGCCGCGGCGCTGCTGGCCGTAGCCCTAGTGGCGGCGTTTGCCATCAGCATGTCGTTTGGCCTGATAGTGCTGGGATACTTCCTTCTTTCGCAGGCCTACAACCTGATCCTTAAGAGCGCAGTAATCCTGGACGTCGCTACGGTGGCCGCCGGGTTTGTGCTTCGTGCGGCCGCGGGTTCTGAGGCGATCAACGGCTTCGAGTTGGGTAGCGGCGTTGACCATATCGAACTCGATCTAACTATCTCGCCCTGGCTTTACGTCTGTACGGCCTCCGGCGCACTCCTCATTGCTCTCATAAAGCGCCGATCAGAACTGCTGTCCGCCGGAGCGAACGCCAGCGCCCAACGGCCAATCCTGGGCGAATACAGCGTCGAGTTAATCGATCGCATGGTCGCGGTCGTCGCGCCCACAGCCCTTATTGCTTACACCCTGTATTCGTTCAGCGGCAGCTTTATTCCGGACGTGAACCTTCCGGACAACAACTCCATGATGCTTACGATCCCGTTTGTGGCGTACGGTTTGTTCCGCTATCTGTACCTGGGATACAAATTAGACATGGGCGAGTCTCCGGAAGAGTTGTTGGCTAGGGATCCGGCGATGGTTGTGACGATCATGTTGTGGTTGGCTACGGCGGCGCTCGTCCTGGCCCTTAACTAAACGGGAAGTTACGGGTACGCTTCCCTCTGATCTGATGGAATTGTGCGCACGTAACGCGTACGGGCTACATTGCATCCCTTTTTCC
>CAUZRH010000221.1:0-3580 GCA_963582115.1 Dehalococcoidia bacterium | reverse complement strand
GTCTCACGGCCCCAACCACGTCTCTGGGCCTCTATGAAACGTTGTTGCGCGATGTTTGCTGCCTCCATTGGGAGTCCCTGCGATCGGCCAAGCTGGGTGGCGAGACCGACGTCTTTCGCCGCGAGATCGACCATGAATCCCGGCTCGAAGTTGCCCTTGAGGATGGAGTTCTCCCAGCCGCGTAGTGCTGCGCTATCGCCCGACGACGCAGAGATCACGTCGTACAGGGTCCGGGCATCCACGCCGGCGTTCATCGCCATGCCAAACGCTTCGGAAATGATGACGCTCGTGCTCAGGCCGATAAGATTGTTGGCCAGTTTGCAGATTGAGCCGGTGCCGATTCCGCCGCAATAGACGAGTTTGTCTCCGTCGCCGATCAGGTTGAGGACGGGAGTGACGCGATCAAACACGTCGCGGTCGCCGCCGACCATGAGGCAAAGGTCGCCGCGCTCTGCGCCGATGGTTCCGCCGCTGACCGGGGAGTCGAGTGCGTGCGCGCCGGCGGCCCGGACCGCTGCATCCAGCGTCTTTGCGGTGTCAGGGTCGATGGTGCTGAGGTCGGCAAATACCGCACCAGGAGAGATTGCTGACAGCACGCCGCCTTCACCGGTCGCCACCTCCAGCACGTTGGCCGGAAGAGGGAGGGAGGTGAAGACTATGTCCGCCCCACGAGCTGCTTCTGCCGGGCTATTCGCCCAGGTCGCACCGGCTTCTTCCAATGGTCGGCCGGCGTCACGTGACAGGTCGAATACGGAGAGATCGTGGCCTCCATCAAGAACGTGCCTCGCCATGTGCCGACCCATGTTGCCGAGTCCGATGAATCCGATCTTCATGCGTACCTCTTTGTATTGCTGACCGTGATCTGTACCGAAATATGGACGGCCTGGGGTCGCCCGTGTTCCCTTCTCCCAGAAGGTGTGGATGAGGGAGAGGTCTGACTATCTTTCCTGTCTAGCCTCGAAGGAAGGAAACCCGGTGCGCCCGAATCTAACCACCCCCGAACCCCCTCCTACATTAGGAGGGGGCTTTCAGTCGTAATGGGGCCGACTAATAGCCGACCGCCGCTCCGTCCTTACGGGGTTCGGAACCGGCAACCATTACTCCTGTTTCGTGGTCGTAGGAAATGATCTGCCCCCCGCCGTATCCGACCCGGTCGTAACCATCGTCGACCCGTACCTGATGGCCTCTTCGCTGGAGGTCCTTCACCGTGGCGGGATCGACCCCGGCTTCCAGGCCAATAGTTCCGGACTCCAGGAATACCCGGAACCGTAGAGCGTCCAGCGCCTGCTGCGAATCCAGGTTGAAGTCGACCATGTTGGAGATCATCTGGAGGTGACCCTGTGGCTGCATGAAGCCGCCCATCACGCCGAAGCTGAGCCACATCTCGTCGTCTTTGGTCGCCATAGCCGGGATGATGGTCTGGAACGGCCTCGCCGATCCCTGCAAGAAGTTGGCGTGGTTGGAGTCAAGTGAAAATAGCGCACCCCGGTTCTGGAGTGCGATCCCAGTGGTCGGTACGACCATGCCACTGCCGAAGCCCTTGAACAGGCTGTTGATGAAGGAGCAGGCATTGCCATCGCCGTCGATCACGGTGAGGTACACGGTGTCGGAGTTCGGGTAGGGCATACCGGAGCCGACGTTCTCTATCGCACGTCCGCCGGTGATGCGGGAGCGCTGTTCTGCGGCACGGTCTTTCGACAGCATCCAATCGATCGGGACTTCGTTAACCCGTGGGTCGGATATGTGATCCAGCGCATCGGCAAACCCGAGGCGAGTCGACTCGATCAAGTGGTGATATGTGTCCGGGGACTGGAAGCCCATCCCGGCGATGTCGAATCCCTCGGCGATGTTGAGCGCCATCAGTGCGGCGATGCCGTCGCCGTTTGGCGGGCATTCCCAGACATCCACGCCCCGGTACTCGGTTTTGATCGGGACATCCCAGTCGGAATGATGCTGCGCCATGTCCTCCTCGGTAATCCAACCGCCCTCGGACTGGACGAAGTCGGACAACTTCTTGGCGATCTCTCCCTTGTAGAAGGCCTCGCTTCCGCCCTCGGCGATGATCTCAAGCGTGCGGCCGAGTTCGGGAAGGTTCACGACCTCACCGTACTTCGGGGCTCGTCCCTTAGGGAGCATCTCTCGGCCTGAAGGACGGGCTGCCAGTTTCTCTTCGGACGCCTGCCACTGGTTGGCGATGATCTCGCTGACCCCGTAGCCCTCGTGGGCGTATTTGATGGCCGGTGCAAGAACCTCGGCGAGTGTCATAGTGCCGTCCTCTTCGAGGATGGTCTCCCAGCCGTGCACCGTGCCGGGTATGGAGACCGAGAATGCGGCGTCCGGGCCTTCGGTCGGAATACCTGCATGGCCGCGTCGGACCACGTCGTCCCGGTTGGCGGCAGAGGCGGAGTGTCCGCTGCCGTTGAGTGCGCGCACTCGTTTCTCATCGTTTTTCCATATAAGGGCGAACATGTCGCCGCCGACGCCTGTGGACATCGGCTCAAGTACGTTGAGCGCAGCCGCAGTGGCGACTGCTGCATCAATGGCGTTGCCGCCAGCCTTGAGGATGTCGAGTCCGACCTGCGCTGCAAGGGGCTGGCTGGTTGCGACTGCGCCGTTGCGGGCGACTACCGATGAGCGACGGGAGCGGAAGAAAGTCACGTTTACGTCCTTAGAGGAAGGGGGCGAGTAAGTCGTCGTGGTGCCGGTGTGATCCCCGGCCGATGTGGGGGCGAATCAAAGATCGGCGCAATCCTACCAATAAAGGCACGCTCGTGCGTGCGCCAGCCTCAATTGAGGATGTGTCAGGCGTACCTGCTGATAGGCCGTAGGGGTTGGGCTTGCACAACCCCTACGAGAGAGCGGCTGTGATCCGGAGGCTGTCACGCTGAACGGAATCTGTAATTCAGGGCGTATATGGCCATCCTGAACGGACCCCTGTCATCCTGAACTTGATTGAGCATCGGACCTTGCAGCGCAAACATGCTCATAGGAGCGAGATTGTTTACGGATGACCCTCGGAGGTCGAGGTTTCGCCAGATGGGAACAGAAGCGGATCCTGAATCGAGTTCAGGATGGAAACGCCTGCCCCCCTCTCCCAGCGGAAGAGGGCCAATGCACCAAGGGTGAGGGAGAAGTCTCAACTGCTCATCGCCGTGTGGGTTGATCCTGTCCTTCGAGAGCCTCAGGACGCGGTTGTTTGCCGCATGGCACGAATATTTCTGTGGGGATGTAGGGGGGCGCCAGAGTCTCTGGGCCCCCAAAGGCCAGTCAAAACTGGACAGCATCCGAATAAGCCCGCTGCTAGGCGCATCCCAACTGGTCGGCGAGGTCGTTGAAGCTGTTGGCTGTGAAGTCGAACGAAGGGTCGCTTTCCGGGTTGGCCTTGTTTCCGAGACCGGTGCCGTGGCCGTACTCGTCGGGCCGACGGACGAACGCCGTGTGGAGGCCTGATCCCGCGGCCGCTAGAAGGTCGTTCTGGTGAGCCGCAGTCATCATGACTTCTCCGGGCTCAAGTCCCAGTAACTCAGCAGCCTTTAAGTAGGACTGTGGGTCCGGCTTGTAATGGCCCGATAGCTCAGAG
>CAUZRH010000220.1:0-3634 GCA_963582115.1 Dehalococcoidia bacterium | reverse complement strand
TACTTCCGGCCGGGAGCAGGACGTATTCGTCCGGGACCGGCACCGATTCCGTGATGGGCGTGCCATTTTTGTCAGCGATCCAGCCCGGCTCGAGGTCCACGCCCAGACGGCGTGCAAGCGTGATCTTGTTGGCGGCGAGGATCGACATAGCTGCATCGAACACGAACGGCGGCTCTTCGCCGGCGGGTGCGGCGATCGCTATGGGGTTCGTCCCGATGGCGGCTTCTGCGGCAAAAGTGGGGGCGAAGGTCGGGCCGCAAGCCGTCATGCACTGCCCGATCATGTCGTGCTCCAGCGCCATCATTGCGTGGTATCCGGCCATACCAAGGTGTCGACCGTTGGCGATTGAGACCAGCCCCGCGCCGGTGGCCTTGCCCTTCTCGATAGCGATCTCCATCGCTTTGGGAGCGATTACAACGCCCATCCCGCCGTCGGAGTCGATGGTTGCGCATGCCGGTGTCTCTCGCACGATTCGCATGTCGGGGCGGGGGTTGAGATGGCCGTTGCCAAGTCCGGTTATGTAGCTGCGCATCAGGTTAGAGACGCCGTGGGTTTCAACGCCACGAAGGTCTGATGCAACAAGCACATCGGCGGCAAGTCGGGCGTCGTCCGCCGGTAGTCCGGCGGTCTCAAGCAGTTGCGCACAGGTATCTCTGAGCGCGTCGTGCTGGACGTGGTGCGCTATGTCTGCCGGGACGTGGAACTGCTCAAGCATGGTGTGTATGCCTCAGATACGTTGTTAACGGGGCGAGCTTGTTTGCGTGGGCGAGTGTACCGCCGTTAGTGGCAAATGAGCAGAATATAGACAGTGCCCTGAGGCTCTCAAACGGCCGGGTTGGGGATTCTCGGTCTATGGACTCGACCCCCTCACCCTGGGAACATCTGGCCTCTCCAGCGGAGGGGGCACCGGACGCGACAAGGCCCCGCCGGTTGGCGAGGCCTTTATCTTTTGTTTCCCGGATAACCCTCGGTTAAAGAGGGGGCTTAGGAGATGCCTGTTGCCTGAAGAGCGGCGTCGATGTCCTTCGGCTTGTAACCGACGATGACCTCGTCCCCGATGGTGGTTACGGGCGTCGTGTTCCTTCCCAGGGCGATCAGGCGCATCACGCCTTCACGGTTGCCGGAAACGTTCACTTCTTCGAACGGGATGTCTTTTCGTGAAAGATACACTTTCACCATGTGGCAGGGTCCTCAGCCGTTTGAGGTGAAGACCGTGATCTGATTTTCTGCGCTCAACCCGTGCTCCTGAATTGTCTGGAACTGGAATTTAGCTGCGCCCACATAGGCGCGAACTAAGTCCAGTGTAACCGCTTACTCGTTAGATGCGTCATCCCGTTTATCGGTGTTGGCTTCTGACTTGGACATGTATTCCCCGCCAAAAAGGTCTTCCCCATCGGCGACCGCCTCGTCGATGGTCTGGGTGATCTCGTCCGCACCCTGGTACTCACGAAGAAACTCTTCGCTAACGAAAAACATTCATATACAGAAGCCATCGCGAGCAATGTCCTCATGATGCCTGTCGCAGGGACAGATCTTCTTGCGATCCTCCACGGGATCGCCGCTCAGGGGCATTCAAGGACAGTAGCGGTATCCGTGCTCGACCTGGTTTTCTGCTAGGCCGCGTTGAACCTCCGTAACCACTTCTGGTTCCGGGAAAAACTCGTACGCTCGCCGTTCTACGTAGCGTTCAGAGAACTTGATAGTTCCCTCAAGCGCCTCTTCCTGTGTCAGCTTTCGCCTGGGCATTCGAGCCTTTCAGTCAGCGACCGGTAGATCGCTAGGGATTCGAGATCTAATTCTATTGGGCGCGGGCTTCCACCGCTAGCTATGGTCCTTTAACGAGCAGTCCCAAGCATCTGGATTCGCATCTGAAGGTGAGAATCGCAATCCATACGGCGGAATCCCACAGCCTGAAGCTTGAGTTTCCCAAGTAACGCGGGGAGGGCCTCTTGAAACTCTTCACGGGTTTTGTCTGCAGATGCTTCGACGCTGAGGACGGCCGCAGTGGAGCAATCACAACTGATGCCGTAATAGATCTTTATGAACTCGGCTCGGCCGGTGACGTCGGTATTGAACCGGGTCAAGGCTTTCAGCCTCAAATTGACCAGTTCCGGATCTGATGCGATCGCTTCGTTCGTGCGTTCGTACAGCCACGGCTGATCCGGGGCCAACGATGATCCGTCAGTTGTGTCGTCGTTGTCGGCTTTTGTATTGGTTTTGTCAGGCATGGGGGCGCCGAGTATAGGTTTGGCTGGGGAGACGGTCAAAGAGCCATGACCGTTTGTAAGCCCGTGCTTCTGGGTACTTCTGGGTGGCGGACCACATCCGCGAGAATGGGCATGAACATAAGTTAATGCAGTTGCGGCGTTCGCAGGGGGTTTGCTAGGGTACGTTCAATATGGAAATTGGATGGTTTGACTTCGACCCACCGGAAGTACCGCTGCGGGACCCGCATGCGATCGTAATGCTTCGGCCCTGGATCAACGTCGGTAACGTGGGGACACTCGTCCTGACACGGCTGGCATCGATGTTCCAGGCTGAAGAAGTCGCACGGTTACGACGCCCCGGACACTTCTACGACTTCACGCGTTACCGACCCGAGATGAAATGGGTGGACGGCGAGCGTGAGATAACCAGCCCGAACTCGAAAATCGAGATCGTTCGCCGGGATGAAGCGCCGGACCTTGTACTGGTACATCTCCTGGAGCCGCACTCCAACTCGGAAGATTTCAACGAGTCGGTTCTCCAAATGCTTGAGGTACTTGGGGTGACTACTTACATCACCGTCGGCGGTATGTATGACTCGGTCCCGCATTCCCGGCCGCTGCTTGTCACGGGCTCGTCACGGGGCTGGGAGATCGAACCTGACCTGGGCGGCGTCACGCTGTCCCGAAGTCGCTATGAAGGCCCGACGTCCGCGACCAATGGAATCGGGGTAGGCGCGACGGCACGGGGGTTCGCGACGTTGACGGTGATGGTGCATCTGCCGATGTATCTACAGCTGGACAATGACTACGCAGGCGCGGCAAGAGCTCTTCAGGCTCTTGCACCGCTATATAACTTCAAGGACCTCACTCTCCCGGAGGTCGAACTCGGGGAGCAGCAGTACGCGCAGGTGACACCCGCAATGACAAATAATCCGCGCCTCGCCGAGATGGTGAAGCGGTTTGAGGATGAGTACGACTCGACGGATGATGACAATGATGAGTCGTCGGAATCTGTGGAGCTGTCGGCCGAAATCGAGGCGTTCCTGGACGAGGTCAGAGGCGGCGATTCCGAGGACGGCCCAACAACCTCAGGCGGCATCTAACCCCCATGCTGGGGGGCTTATTTTTGTGGGCGTTGTCTTGCGACCTGACTTTTTTGGAATCGGACCGCGCTCATTGAGTCATCCTGAACCCAAGGCGAGGGATGTCCTAGTCGGTACTTCGAGCGGGCTTGATTCCCGCGAATTCCTATATTCGGAACTCTACCGATATACGGCTGTTGAAGAGTCCGCCTAACGGCCCCCCTTCATTCTTTGTGCATCTGGCCCTCTCCCGCGGAGGGAGAGAGGCCGTAGGCCGAGAGCGTCGCAATCACGCTTGTTCGTAGGTCACACCCATCGAGAGCCTCAGTGTGGGTTTGGTTCCTA
>CAUZRH010000219.1:0-3671 GCA_963582115.1 Dehalococcoidia bacterium | reverse complement strand
GAATCCCACTTCCAGCCGGAGCGCGCCGTCATGACCGCGCTGATGGCGGTCGGTTCTGCGATCGCTGCTCGAACGAAGCGTGTGAAGATCGGAACGGCCGTGCAGGTGCTGCCGCTTACCGACCCAATGCGTATGGCGGAAGAGACGGCCACGCTCGACCAGATAAGCGAAGGACGGTTCGAGTTTGGAATTGGCAGAAGTGGATCTCCGGCCGCGTACGACGGTTACGGGATCGACTACTCGACGAGCACGGAGCGCACTTTTGAAGACCTTGAAATCATCAAGGGCCTGTGGACGAACGAGCACTTTACCTACAAGGGCAAGTTTCACTCCTACGACAAGGTCTGCCTCGTGCCGAAGCCGGTCCAGTCACCACACCCACCGTTGAGAATCGCGGCGAATTCCGCCGCATCATTCCCGGTCGTCGGGAAGTTGGACCTTCCGCTCTTTATCGGCGTACGACAGCACAACACGGCCCTCGTGGAAGGGTATGTGGACAGTTATCAGGCCGCCCGAAAAGAGGCCGGATTCGACGGCCCTCCGGACGTATCTATCCGCATCCCGGTCTACATCTCGGAATCCCGGGAGGAAGCGCAGTCGGTACCCGAAAAGAGCTTCATGAAACAATTCGCACGGCTCGGAGGGCAGATAGCGGTAACGGCCGGACGGGAGGACGTGGCGCACGATTCGGAGAGGGCATCTCGGACTTCTGAACTCGCAAGCCTGGCGTGGGATGTGGTCAGCCGGGACAAGGTCGTTGTGGGGACGCCGGAGATGGTTATCGACCGTATCCACGAGCTCAAGGAACGACTTAAGCTGACCTCACTGGTTGCCGAGTTCAATGCTGGCGAGGAAATCCCGGAGAGCGATATCGAACGCTCCATGCGCCTGCTGTGCGACAAGGTTATGCCTGCGTTTAAGTAAAGATGGAGGGTTTGGCGGATTGGCATCCGCATTTGACCCCTCACCCCAACCCTCTCCCGCAGGGGGAGAGGGGCAAAACCCACGATAACGTGATCGCCTGTCCAGCCCTGTAAGTCTGGTGTTGCCTCCTCCAAATCCGTAATTCGACAGCCTCAGCTTTGCGGCCGACAGGACTCGCACCGCAAAACCGTAGGGGCGGTGCTTGCCCCGCCCCTACGCGGTCGACCGACAGGCGAAGTAATGCCACGCAGCGTAAATGCGGACGCCTTGAAACACGGTGAGGGCGTTTCGCCATACGCCCCTGCAGTGTCATCGGGTTAATAGTGAGCGCTTCACCATCAACGAGCGTCCGGGTGTAACCTTCCGCTACGACGAATCATCCCTGCAGGAGCATTACATGATCCACGAGATCCGCACTTATGACCTTGTCCCCCGGGGCGTCCCGGAGTTTCTGGAAAAGACCGGGGCGATGGCGCCTGAGCGAGTCAAAGTCACGCCACTTGGCGGATTCTTCTACACAGAAGTTGGCGCGCTGAACCAGGTCGTGCACATCTGGCCGTACGACGACATGAACCACAGGACAGACACCAGGGCAAAGGTCGTGGCGGACGGCGTATGGCCGCCGGATAACGCCAACCTCATCTTGAACATGCAGTCCGAAATCTACTACCCCGCGCCGTTCATGCCAGAACTGACGCCTCGGAAGATCGGCCCTTTGTTCGAGTTGCGGACTTACAAATACGGGCAGGGTGACATTCCCAAGGTAATTAACGCCTGGGGGGACGCAATCGAAGAACGCCAGAAGTATTCGCCGCTGGTTGGTGCGTGGTTCTCAGACATCGGTCCGCTAAATCGATGGGCGCACATGTGGGCGTACGAGAGTTTCGAGCATCGGATGGATGTGCGGAACGAGACCCGGGCGAAGGGCGTATGGCCGCCGAAGTCGCCGGTATCGCCGTTAGCACAGGAAAACAAACTGATGTGGGCGGCAGACTTCTCGCCCCTTCAGTAGTCACCCGGGAATGAAGCATGAAGGCAGGCTAGACATTGTTCTGGCCTGACCGGTTCCCCCAGTAACAGCAGGGTAGCAGGAGGCTGTATTGGCGATGCTTGCCCCGGCCATATCCGTATATAAACGACCTCGCTACAGGCGTGTGTCGCCAAAACAACTACGCCAGTCCAAGGAGCCCGGATGATCCACGAGATTCGAACTTATGACCTCAAGCCGGGTGGTGTCCCCGGTTTCCTGGAACGTACTGCGGAGAAGATCGAACAACGTGTTGCCGTCTCTCCACTGGTGGGGTTCTTCTTTACCGAGATCGGACCGCTGAATCGCGTGGTCCATATCTGGCAGTACGAGGACGAGGCCGAGCGCGAAACCATAAGAGCCAAAGTCGTGGAAGATGGCATCTGGCCGCCGGATACCGGCGAATTCATAGTTAACGTACAGACGGATATTTTTACGCCCGCGCCATTCCTCCCAGTACTCGACATCACGCGAAATATCGGGCCGCTGTTCGAGCTCCGCATGTACACCTACCCGGCGGGCGCAATCCCAAAGGTGATCGATGCCTGGGGACCGGCGATAGAAGCGCGCATGGAGTTATCGCAACCGGTCGGCATCTGGAGTCTTGAGGACGGCGACCGGAATGTATGGGTGCACATGTGGTCGTATAAAAGTTATGAACACCGTATGGAGGGACGTAAAAAATTCGCGTCTATCGGCTGGCCACCTCCAGCTGGTGTGTCTCCGATAACGATGGAGAACATGCTCTTGAACGCGGCTCCCTTCTCGCCTGTTCAGTAAATGTAATCCCGTCCTCACGGTCTTTTCACGCCCTCTTCACGATCCCCACAGCGGGATTGGTAGGGAAATCGGCTAAAGGGCCGCATCCTTGTGTTTACGGGCTGGGCCAGCCCTGTCCATGGATACATCCACTGTCGAGTATCTTCGATCTGAGCAGTCAACCCGGGCGTTTTCTCTAAGCAACACATTGGGAGACATGGATGAAAGCTGGAATCAACCTTCTGAACTTCGGCCCGGCCTCAACACCGGACTCCCTCGCCCATTGGACCACGTTTGCCGAGACACTTGGTTTTCATCTCGTGATGGTCGGGGACCACGTAGCGGTCACACAAGACATAAACGATCGATACCCGGCGCCTTTCTACGACCCGTTCACCACGCTGTCATGGCTGGCCGGGAAGACGACGAAAATCGAATTGGGTACGACAGTCATCATCGTGCCTTATCGCAACCCGGCACTTACCGCCCGGGTCGTCGCCAGTCTGGACCAGTTCAGCGGCGGACGTTTCATCTTTGGGATCGGCGCTGGTTGGTCAATCCTTGAGTTTGAGGCTCTTGGATTGCCGTTCCACCAGCGCGGGGCGATGACGGATGAGTACCTGGCCGCCATGAAAGTGCTGTGGTCGGAAGGAAACGCGAGCTTTGATGGCAAGTTCACTTCGTTCAAGGACGTTTTTACGGCTCCGCAGCCCGTGCAAAAACCGCACCCGCCGATCTGGGTAGGGGGGCCAAGCGATGCAGCGATCAGGCGCACCGTCATACATGGAGATGCCTGGCACCCGATGAACGCCGACCTGTCCTGGCTGCGGGATTATGGATTGCCGACGCTGAAAAGGTTCGCAGGCGAGGCCGGAAGGCCTACCCCGGCGTTCTCTCCACGGGTGAAGTTACACATAACACCGAACGATCTACCGGAAGAGGGTCGAAAACCCGGAATCGG
>CAUZRH010000218.1:0-3675 GCA_963582115.1 Dehalococcoidia bacterium | reverse complement strand
AATGCCGTGAAGCGTCCGAAGGCTTCCTGAAACGTCGCCCGATAGCTGCAGCACCACGTCCACGGTGTGCTCTAGGACACGAGGCCCGGCTATCGAGCCGTCCTTTGTGACGTGTCCCGCCAGAACGAGCGGGATTCCAGACGCCTTCGCACGTGCCGTGAGTCGTCGGGCACACTCACGCACCTGGCTCACACTGCCGGCGGTCCCCGGAATGTCCGGGGCCATCACGGTCTGAATGGAGTCGACAACCACCAGAGAGGGCTTGAGGGTGTCCATCCGGGCGATCACGGAATCCACATCGTCCGTGTTCAACAGAAATATATCGTCGCCGGTAACGTCCAAACGAGAGGCCCGCATCCGGACTTGGTCCGCAGATTCCTCGCCTGATACGTATAGGACAGAGCCTTCTCGTGCAGCTACAGAAGCGGCTGTTTGAAGGAGTAAGGTCGACTTGCCGACGCCAGGCTCCCCTGAGAGAAGCAGTACCGAACCCGCAACCGCACCGCCGCCAAGCACGCGGTCAAACTCGCCTATGCCCGTGGCCAGCCTTTTTGACGTGTCCAGAGATACCTGCGACAACTCGATCGGTTCTATGGCCGAGAACGGATCAATCAGACTCGCTCCGATGCCCGCACTCGCGCCTATACCGTTAGCCGCCGGTTTTTTGCGCGGCTCTGCGAACTCGTTAATCGAGTTCCAGACGCCACATCGAGAACAGCGACCTTCCCAGCGCGGGAATCGAGTCTCGCACTCGGAGCAGACGTAAACGGACTTCGTACTGGATCTTGGCAAGTCAGAGCCCCTAGCCAACTAGTTACACGGGAATATGAGGAGTATCCAGTTTGCCCGTGCGGCCTACAACATGCGCGCGTCACAGCCCGGCTGGGCGGCAATCTGGAGCCACAAGTTGTTACAGGGCGCTCCAGGACGCCTTTTCACCTGTCCGAACCACCTTGCCGATACTTTTATCGATACCCAGGTGGCCGGAAAACACCGTCCAATTCTCACGCTCAGCCCGGTCGAGGAGATTCCGTCTGGACCGGGTGGAATGCGTGGTGTTCCAGTCGAAGACCGGGCACCAGTCGGGTTCTGAGATCTGGGCCACGTTGTGAAACAGGTCTCCCGTGATCACGCCCGTCTCGCCGCCTGACTCAACGAGCACGCACTGGTGGCCCGGTGTGTGGCCGTTGGTCGGGAGAGTTGAAATGCCGGACCGGAGCTGGTGCACTCCATCAACCAGATCAAGTACGCCCAGGGCTTCAAGCGGCCTGACCTGCTGGTCAAACGCATCGTTGGCGTTCTCAGGCTTTGAGTAGTGGTCCCAGTCCGCTCGTGCCACAACGTAACGCGCATTCGGGAAGGTCGCTCGCGGCACATCGTCTTCGTACAAAACGTTCCAGCCGATATGGTCGCCGTGGGTGTGCGTGATCACCACAACATCAACCTCTTCCGGGCTCATACCGAGCGCATTCAAGCTGTCGATCAACTCACCCGGCTTGCGGGTGTGCTCGTGTGGGCCGGGCCCCATCCCCGTGTCCACGAGAATCGTCGGCCCGCCATTTGCGGACTGGATCAGGTGGCCGCGCCACTGTGATCGGTAGAACCCATCAGGGTCAAGAGCAAACGAGCGGTATGGATCCCAGGCCGCCGCCGGAACTTCTGAGTAGACCTCAGTAGGATTCCGGTCCATACCCTGGTGATCCTGGACCGTCGTGATATTGAACCCGCCGATGCTGAGACTTGTCGACATAGATGGCTCCAGGAACTGGCAAAACCGGGTGAAATCGAATCAGGCGACGCCGGGACAGAGCCTACTCAAAACGAAATCGGCCCGGTCGTATGGAATTTGGACTCGCACAAGATACGCCGAAGCGACGCGGGCAGGGTACCGCTTGAGCGAGAGAACCGGAATAGAACGTCCCAGACCGTGTGATCTGTGATTCAAGGTCCCTATTATCCCGAATACCAGTACGGAAATCGGGCGCGAGAGAGGGAAGCCGCTGGCTCCCCTCTCTCGCGTTCTGTATGTCGGCCGCAAATCAGGCTCAGGTCCGGCGTCGAGGCGAAATCGCCTACTCGGCTTCCGTCGTTACGGCTTCCTCTTCTCCCTTGGAAGAACGCTTCGACTTGGCCTTCGATGTCTTTGGCGTGGCTACTGAGACAACGCCTTCCGAGTCGATGTCCAACTCCACCACGTCGCCCGGCTCGAAAGACCCGGCGAGTAGCTCGTCCGACAATTTGTCCTCGATCTTGTCCTGAATCAACCGACGCAAAGGTCTCGCTCCGAAAGTCGGATCGTAACCCTTTACGGCGAGCCACTGCTGGGCGCCATCTGAAACTTGGAGCACCATGCCCTTTTCCAAAAGCTGCGCGCGGACTGACTCCAACATCAGATCCACAATCTCGACGATGTGGTTCTTCGTCAGCGAGTGGAATACCACCGTGCCGTCAAGACGGTTCAGGAACTCTGGCCGGAAGAAGCGCTTGACCTCTTCCATCACCTTGTCAGACATGCGCTTGTAGCGCTCTTCGGTCTGCGAATCATCGATCTCGCTCACCCGGCCGAAGCCGAGTGTCGTGTCACGTTTGATCAGGTCAGACCCAAGGTTACTTGTCATGATGACGACCGTGTTGCGGAAGTCCACCTGTCGTCCCTTGGAGTCGGTCAGGTGACCATCCTCAAAGATCTGCAACAGGATGTTGAATACATCCGGGTGAGCCTTCTCGATCTCATCGAGCAAGATCACCGAGTAAGACTTTCGTCGTACGGCCTCGGTCAGTTGTCCGCCTTCGTCAAATCCGATGTATCCGGGAGGCGCACCCACAAGTCTTGCGACCGTGTGGCGCTCCATGAACTCAGACATGTCCAGCCGGATCATTGCGTCTTCTGCGCCAAACATGAAGTTGGCGAGCTGTTTTACAAGGTGGGTCTTTCCAACACCAGTCGGGCCAAGGAACATGAATGCGCCAATGGGGCGCGCCGGGTCCTTGATACCCGCACGGGCTCGACGAACGGCCTTGGCGATCAGTGAGATCGCGTCGTCCTGTCCGATGACATGCTCGTGCAGAGAGTCTTCCATGTGGATCAGACGCTCTGTCTCCTCAACACCCAGACGGGTGACGGGGATGCGCGTCCACATGCTCACAACTTCAGCGATGTCTTCTTCCGTGACCTCTTTGGCGTCGGGCTTCTCGGCATCCCAGGCAGTCTGAAGCGACTCGACCAGTGTGGACAGCTTCATCTCGCTGTCACGTAACTCCGCCGCACGCTCGTACTGTTGATTGGATATAGCGTCGTTCTTTTCCGAGCGAACAGATTCCAGTTCCTTGGAAGACTCTTTGAGTTCCTTAGGCTGGACGCTGTTCTTAATACGGACGCGTGACCCCGCTTCGTCGATCAAGTCGATCGCCTTGTCCGGCATGTGCCGGTCCGGGATGTACCTGAGCGCAAGCGATGCCGCAGCACGGATTGCCTCGTCCGTAATGGCGAGACCGTGGTGCTCTTCGTACTTGCCTTTGATACCGCGGAGAATGTCCACGGTGTCTGTGATGTCCGGCGGGTCAACGGTCACCGGCTGGAATCTACGCTCCAGTGCCGGGTCACGTTCTACATATTTACGGTAATCGTCCAGCGTCGTCGCACCAATTGCCTGCACCTCGCCGCGAGCAAGCGCT
>CAUZRH010000217.1:0-3691 GCA_963582115.1 Dehalococcoidia bacterium | reverse complement strand
ATCCCCCTCTTCAGCGCAGGGCAATGTCAGAAGCGCTAGCGTGTTGACCGCCTGACCGCGGTCCCCCTCACCCTGCACCCTCTCTTGATTGCAAGAGGGGAAACACCTGCCTCGTATTTCTCTCTTGTAGCGTGCCCCGAGCGGGCGTACCTTGTGGCCGGTCGCTCAACCCCAAACCAGCCCAAACCGGAGTCAGCACATGGACCATCCGAACCGAGTTGTTACCGCCTTGCGCGAGGGCCGAAAGGCGTACGGGTTCCAACTGACCTTCCCGGCTCCGCAGATCATCGACATCATGGCGTCGTTGGATTTCGACTACGTATGGCTGGACTGCGAGCACGGGCCGTTCACGTTGCAGGACGTGGAACACGCGTGTCGCGCTGCCGAGGCGGCAGGTATCACGCCGATCGGGCGCGTGCCCAGCATCCAATCGCATGTCGTGCTCCAGTACCTGGATCGCGGCATGAAGGGCATCATGGGACCGCACATCGCAACAAAGGCCGACGCCGAACAGCTTGTGCGAGCCTGCAAGTTCGGCCCGGAAGGCGATCGGTCCTACGGCGCCAACCGCGGAACCGGATACGATTTCGTCGAGCCGGGACCGGACGGCTGGGGCGACCGGCGGGATTTCTACAAGAACGCCAACGACAACATGCTTGTCGGTGCGTTGCTTGAGGATGCGCAGGTGGTCGAAGAACTGGACGGCATCCTGGAGGTCGATGGGATCGACTACTTCGGCGTCGGGCACAACGACTTCGGGCAATCGATAGGATTGCCAGGAATGGGCGATTCACCTGAAGTCCAGAGGGCTCAGGCCGAGATATATGACCGAATAAGGGCCGGTGGTGGTCGCGTTGGCGACGACTTCATGGTCGCAAACTGGGTCCATGCAATGTTGCTGGACGGCGGACGTCAAATTCTGAAAGGACGGGACTAATTGGATGAAAAAGGATCAGGACTGCTCCTGGTAATGATGGACATCGACCCGGAGCACGAGGATGACTTCAACCACTGGTATGACGAGGAACACGTGCCGGAGCGAAACGCGATATCAGGGTTCCTGACGGCCCGTCGATATCGAGCAGTCGAGGGTGGCCCGAAGTACCTGGCGATCTACGAGATGGACACGCCGGAAGTGCTGGACAGCGAGGCGTACCGGTACGTGTCCGAAGAGGGTCGTTCAGAGTGGACGGAACGGGTAGTCGGGCGAGCAAAGAATTACGTGCGAAACGTGTACGTAGAGATCACTGCAGGGGAGTAACGCAAGGTGTGTTGGCGGACTTACCGCCAACCAACAGAATGTCATCCTGAACAAAGTGAAGGATCTCGCCGGTTGCCGAGCGCATGATGGTCCGGCGTGCATCCCGCCATTGAGTGACGATATCTTCCGTCGCAAGCACCTCAGGATGACTTAATGGGTAAGCAACGGTTTGGGTAAACCATCCACTGTCGTTACCCGCTATACGCCTCGATATGTCATCCTGAACCCATGCTAGAAAAATCTGCCCTCGTCCGTGACCTTGAACAGGTGATCGAGCCGACCCACGTCGTGTGGAGGCCGGAAGATCTGCTTGTGTACGAGTACGACGGTTCGATTGATCGCAACAATCCCGGCGCTGTGGTCGTTCCTGCCAACGCAGAGCAGGTGGCGGAGATCATCAAGATCGCCCGGAAGCACGATGTGCCTGTGGTGCCGCGTGGTGCTGGTACCGGGCTGTCGGGCGGTGCTATCGCTATGGAAGGCGCCATTGTTCTAGTGTTGACCCGCCTCAACAAGGTGCTTGAGATAGACAAAGAGAACCGCGTGGCGATCGTAGAACCCGGCGTGGTCAATCTTGAGCTTGGGCATGCTGTCAGGCCCTACGGTCTTCAGTACGTACCCGACCCGTCCAGCCAGAGCGCCTGCACCATCGGCGGAAACGTCGGAGAGAACGCCGGCGGACCGCACTGCCTGGCATATGGAGTGACAACGAACCACGTCCTCGGCATCGAGGTCGTGCTGGCGGACGGCGCGGTCACGTGGCTTGGCGGTGATTCTCGAGAAGTGCCCGGATACGACCTCCGTGGTGTATTCATCGGCTCGGAGGGCACACTTGGCGTGGTCACCAAGGTTGCCGTCCGGCTGGTTCCCCTTCCAGAAGCTATCCGCACCATGGTCGCTGCGTTCTCCAGCGTTGAGGCGGCCAGCGAAACGGTTGCCGACATCGTGGCTTCCGGCGTAATACCCGGCGCGGTTGAGATGATCGACCGCCTGTGTATCGAGGCTGTGGAGCCGGCGTTCCACCCCGGCTATCCGGAGGACGCCCAGGCGATCTTGCTGGTCGAGGTGGACGGACTCAGGGAGACAGTGGACGAGCAGGCGGAGCTGGTCGAACGGCTATGCCGAAAGCACGGCACAACCGACTGGCGGACCGCAGAAGACGAGGTGGAGCGGGAGACTTTGTGGGCGTCCCGCAAGAAAGCGCTTGGTGCGCTGGGTAGGCTCGCCCCCAACTACTACTTGATCGACGGCGTCATTCCGCCGACCCGTCTGCCGGAAACGATGTCCAAGATCAACGCCCTTTCGGACGAGCTAGAGATTCCCATCGCCAACGTCCTCCACGCAGGCGACGGCAACCTGCACCCCTGCATCCTGTTCGACTCCCGGGATCCGGTGCAGGTGGAGAAGGCGCTGATCGCGGGTGGGCGAATCCTGGAGATGTGCGTCGAGGTAGGCGGCGCGCTTTCCGGCGAGCACGGAATCGGCCTGGAAAAGCAGGGCTACCTGCCCCTCGTGTTCACGGACGAGGACCTGGAAGCGATGGCACGACTCAAGCCTGCTTTCGGCGCAGCGGGGATGTTCAATCCCGGCAAGATCTTCCCGACCGATGAGCAGCGAGACGGAATCCCGCACGCGTCGATCATGCAGCGGCTCAACGCGGACATGGTGATTTAGGGCGGGTCGTTGTAGCCCCCCTGCGGGCTGACTCGGGGCTTCGAGGATGATGCAGGACACGTGTTTCCGTGCTGAGTGGGTTTGGTTCGCAAGATGTTCTGTTGGAGGGGGTCCCTCGGCTTAGCTCGGGATGACATTGGGGATGATACCGTCGGTTGCGTTGCCTCTACGCAATGCCCAATTTCGCTAAACTGACCGCCCCTGCCCCAACCAGTATGGAGGTCCAAATATGTCACAGTCCGCTCCTGTTCGAATCGGCATCATCGGTGCTGGTGGCTTCATGCGCTCTCATATGGACGCGTTTGCGGAGATTCCTGAGGCCGAGATCGTCGCCTTTTGCCGTCGCAATGAAGCGGCGCTGAACGAAGCATCTGACGCTTACGGCATCGAGGATCGGTTCATCGACTACCGCGACATGCTGAAGATGGAAGGCCTTGATGCTGTGGCGATCATCACGCCGACCGGGTCCCACAGGCAGATATCGCTTGACGCCATCGCAGCGGGCAAGCACGTGCTCTGTGAAAAGCCTCTGGCCTTGGTCGCATCCGACGCAAAAGAGATGCTGGACGCAGCGGAAGCAGCGGGGGTGATTCACGCCACCAACTTCAACCAGCGCGGTCGCACTCCAGTTGGCCGAATGAAGCAACACATGGATGCCGGTTACATTGGCCGGCTGTTTCACGCCAACATCTGGTGGGGACAGACCCAGGCGGTCGAGGACAAGCCGGACGTTGCTCCCTGGCGCTTCAAGGCGGA
>CAUZRH010000216.1:0-3728 GCA_963582115.1 Dehalococcoidia bacterium | reverse complement strand
CCGCCCTGCTGTTGCTCATCGCGTCCAACTACGCCGGTGTGTGGGAGTTCGGTGCGGGCAAATCCCTCGGATCCGAGGGATTCTACGATTGGCTTGCGATCGATGGTGTGGGCGTGGAAGGCACGGATGTCGGGTCTACGGCCAACAGTTGGCGACCCGATAACTATTGGTGGTGGTGGCATTCATCCCGCGTCATCAACACGTTCGACGCTGGAACCGGGCTGGACTTCACCATCCAGGAATTCCCGTTCTTCAGCCTCCTGCTCGGGGACCTGCATCCGCACTTGATCGCAATTCCCTTCGTACTGCTGGCGATTGGTTTAATCCTGAACCTGTTCCTGACGCCGGGAGATGGAAGACCGGGGCGTCTGGTTGGCCGGCCCCTCCAGTGGTTATTGCTTTCGCTTTCCGTCGGAGCTCTCGGATTCATCAACGCCTGGGATCTGGGATTTGCCGCCGCACTGGTGTTCATAGCCGCGGCAATCAAGATGTACCGAGCCGATTCGATGACGCTCCCACTCGCTGTGTTGAGGGGTTTCATAACGACCGTAATGGTGCTGGGCCTTGGTATGGCGATCTATGCCGGATTCTATTTCGGAACTTTCAGCAGCCAGGTTGATTGGAATGCACCACTGGGCGCAGCGAAGCACGCGACAAGGCCGATCCACATGCTCACCGTATGGGGACTGTTCGTCGTTCTGCTCGCGCCACTCTGGCTGAGCGTCTCCGGGAGTGTTGTGCGGGCGTACCTCGGCCGGTTCAGATCCAACCCAACGATTGACTCCATACCTGACGATACCGATCTGGAAATAGACCCTTGCGTCAACGACGCCAACGCAGCGCCGGCCGGTCGCGCTGAGCTGACGCCGTTGATCGCCGTGCTGCTGGCTATAGGCGCCCCTTACATCGTGTGGGCCAGTATCCACCTCTACGTGAACGACCCGTCGTCTGCATCCGACCTGTTCTGGCGTGCCATAGACGTCCTCCCTCTCGCTGTGCTTTCCGGGCTTGCGATGCTCGCCCTGCTGCATTTCGCCCGGCGAGCTGCCTCAGACACATTGGTGTTCGCACTCGCATTACTCGCCATGGCTCTGTACATGATCTACGGGGCGGAACTGCTCTACATAAACGACCTGTTTGGCGGGCGCATGAACACAGTGTTCAAGCTCTATTACCAGGTGTGGATCATCGTCGGAGTAGTCGGGGCGTACGGTCTCCACTTCTGGATCCGAAATCACCAAAACTGGTACGGCATTCGTCGGTCTGTCAGTGAAACCGGAGTGGTCATCGCCGCCGTAATGGTGATAGTGGCCCTGTACTACCCGGGCGCTTCCCTTGACTCCCGTACTGATGGGTTCTCCGGGGAGCGAAGCCTGGACGGGACCGCCTTTATAGGTCAAACGCGGGCATCCGAATCTGATGCGATTGCCTGGTTATCAGAAAATGCCCGTGATGATGCGGTGCTAGTTGAGGCCATCGGCGAAAGTTACACGGACTTCGGACGGATATCATCCACCACCGGTATACCGACACTGCTCGGTTGGCCGTTCCATGAGGAACAGTGGCGTGGAGGTCGGGACGCCTTCGATGGACGAGAAAAAGACGTGCAGAGAATCTATTCGGACGGGGAAATAGACGATGTCAAAACTATTCTGAGACGCTACGAAATCGATTACATAGTCGTTGGCCCACGTGAAAGGTCAACATATCCTGATCTTGACCTTGATCGCTTTGCCGAGATGGGCGAACGTATCTATCCGGCCGACGCATCGGACGTCGGTTTGAGGGACTACGTGATATTTGACGTAGGCGGGAGTTAAACAATTGACCGGTGAGGAGTCGACGATCTCGTCTGAGTATGGACGGCAGCGCGTGATCGCAGCGGCGACGATGCGCGGTCGTTGGGTAGAAGGTCGCTGGGTTGAGTCGGTATACGATCCAACACTTGGGACGCCCTCCACTGACGTGGGCTCAAGTGATGCCAGCATCGCTGAAGAGCCAGTTCAGGCGCCCCCGAGCCCCCGAGGTTGGAGACGAGATCTTCCCATCTCATGGGAGTTTGGCGCCTATGCCTCGCTATTTCTTGTAGCCCTTCTCATGCGGCTGTGGGACCTAGGTGGTCGAGCGGTTCATCACGATGAGAGTCTTCACGGCTACTTCTCTTGGCAACTTTTGAACGGAACCGGGTATGTGCACGACCCGCTCATGCACGGCCCGTTCCTCTTCCACATCACAGCGGGCTCGTTTTTCCTGTTTGGCGACAACGAGTTCACGCTCCGTCTCGCCCCCGCACTCTTTGGGGCCGCGCTGATCCTTACTCCGCTGTTGCTGCGTAACCGGCTCGGCAACGTTTCGTCACTGGTGATCGCCGGGATGCTGGCCTTCTCGCCCTCGCTCCTCTACTTCAGCCGATTCGCCCGTAACGACATATTCGTCGCCGTGTGGACCATTGCACTGGTGGCGATGGTGTGGCGCTATATGGACGACAGGCGTCCCCGGTATGTGTATTTGACGGCGGCACTGGTCGCCATCGGGTTTGCCACAAAGGAAACGCAGTTCATTGTGGTGGCGTTGGTCGCCATACCGCTAGCCGTGATGGCTCGCGAGGACGTACTTGGCTGGCTCTGGGGTCGCCGAAAACTTTCCGAGTGGAGCCCGGCCGGCGGGATGCTTGTGGTCATCGTCACGTTGACCCTCCCAATGATTGGCGCTGCTTCAGGACTCATCCAGAACGCACTGGGTCTAACCCTCGCTAACGATGACGCCACGACGGGTCTACCGCTTGGAACCGCCGACGGCGCTGGCGAAGTGATAGCGATAGTGCTCACCGTGTTCCTTCTTGCCGTCTCCATAACCGTCGGCGTGATGTGGAACAGGCGGTTGTGGCTCATAGGGTTTGGGATCGCCGCTGGCATATTTGTCGTGTTGTTCAGCACGGTGTTCACAAACTGGGCCGGACTTGCTTCCGGCGTCTGGCAGAGTCTCGGTTACTGGGTGGCGCAACAGGAGGTGGCACGCGGGAATCAGCCTGATTATTACTACGTGATGCTGACCAGTGTGTACGAGTTCCTACCGGCGACAATTGGACTTGTGGCCGCGGTCTACTACGCCTTCAAGGGCGATACTTTCACACGCTTCCTCGCTTACTGGCCCCTGGCGACGTTTGCCGCGTATTCCGCCGCAGGCGAGAAGATGCCATGGCTGGAAGTTCAGGTGGCTCTGCCGTTCATATTTCTTGGAGGGAAGGCGCTGGGCGATCTCATCACGACGGTGCAGTGGAGGTCGTCACTTGCAGGAGGCGGTTGGTACGTCTTCGCAGGCGTGCCAGTGGCCGTGATCGTGCTATGGCGCTTAATTTTCCTTAACGACACACAGCCCGGATTGGGCGGCCTGGACGTTCCGGCTGGAGCCATGGTGCTGCTGGGTGCGATGGCGCTTCTCCTGGCCGGTCTGTACTGGCTGACGCGTCGTATCGGACGTCGACAGGCTCTTGGTCTGGCTGGTGTGACGGTTGCCGGGTTGATGGCGATACTCACCATCCGAACGGGGTGGATCGTTACCTACCAGTATCCAGATGTTCCTAATGAATTGCTCGTGTATACGCAGACATCACCGGAGCTGGCGTCGCTGGCGCAGGAGATTGAAGCGGCGGCGAGCCTTACGGGAGACGGTGCCGATCTCAAAATGACGGTGGATGGAGCCAGCGGCTTCACTTGGCCCTGGACCTG
>CAUZRH010000215.1:0-3729 GCA_963582115.1 Dehalococcoidia bacterium | reverse complement strand
TTCGGTCCGAGGCCGAGATGGCTGCCCTGTTCCCGGAACACCCGGAGGCGATCTCAAACAGTGGACTGATCGCCGAGAAGACTGATCTTGAGATCGATTTCACGCAGAGTCGACTGCCCCGTTATCAAACGCCCAACGGCGAGCCCGCACTTGAATACGTGCGGACACTTTGCGAAGAGGGACTGAGGCAGCGCTACCCGAACGCCGACCAGGCCGTCTGGGACAGGCTCAACTACGAGATGGAGGTCATCGAGAGCACAGGCTTTCCGGACTACTTCCTCGTTGTCTGGGACATCGCTAACTTCGTCCATCGTGAGGGCATCGTATTTGGCGTACGCGGAAGCGCAGCCGCCAGCCTTGTGCTGTACTGTCTGGGCGTGACCGACATCGACCCACTTGCCACCCGACTCGTCTTCGAGCGTTTCCTGAACATGGAACGCCGCGAGATGCCTGACATTGACATGGACTTTCAGGACGACCGTCGTGAAGAGGTCATCCGATACTGCTTGGACAAGTACGGCGAAGGCCACGTGGCACAGATCGTCACTTTCGGCACGCTGGGCGCCAAGGCAGCGATCAGGGACGTGGGCCGGGCGCTTGGGACGGAACTCTCCGAGGTCGACCGCATTGCTCGACTGATCCCAAATACGCTCAAGATCACCCTGAAAGATGCGATCAAGGAAACGCCTGAGCTGCAGCAGACCGCTCGCGATGGCGGCGCCGGACAGCGATTGCTGGAGCTTGCGCAGGGGATCGAGGGAACGGTCCGTCACGCCAGCACGCACGCCGCCGGCGTGATGATCACAGAAGAGCCACTCACGGATTACGTACCATTGGCCCGCGCAACAGGCTCCGACCCGAATGCCGTTCCGACGACTCAGTATCCGATGAAACCGCTGGCTGACCTCGGCCTACTCAAGATGGACTTCCTGGGGCTCACCAACCTCACGATTCTTGACCGCTCCCTGAAGCTGATTGCCGAGATCCGGGGCGAAAAGCTGACCCTGCCAGACATCCCGGTGGATGACGCCGCCGCTTTCAAACTTCTCTCGTCTGGTGAGACGGCCGGTGTGTTCCAGCTTGAAGGCTCCGGGATGCGCCGCTACATCAAAGAGCTCAAGCCGAACTCTGTGATGGACGTAGCGGCCATGATCGCCCTGTATCGGCCGGGTCCGATGGAGTTCATCGGCGATTTCATCAACGCCAAGCACGGGCGAAAACAGATCACGTACCCGCACGACGATCTGCGAGACCTTCTTGAAGAGACGTACGGGATCGTCGTCTACCAGGACCAGGTGCTTCTGATCGCCCAGCGCTTCGGTGGATACACGCTTGGAGAGGCGGACATCCTTCGGAAGGCGATGGGCAAGAAGGACGCTGTTGTGATGGCGGCGGAGAGCGAAAAATTCATCAATGGCGGGATCGCCAACGGCTACTCGCCCGAACTCTCGCAGCAGATGTTCAACCTGATCGAGCCATTTGCCGGTTACGCATTCAACAAGGCGCACAGCGTCTGCTACGCCATGGTGTCGTACTGGACGGCGTATCTAAAAGCCAACTACACGGTTGAGTACATGGTAGCGTTCCTGGACGCCGCCACGGGCTCACCTGACAAGCTCACTGCCGCCATATCTGAGTGCAGGCGGCTTGGAATCGCAGTGCTGGCTCCGGATGTGAACCGTAGCGATGTCCGCTTCTCTGTCGACAGCAATGATGACGGGGTGGCCATCCGCTTTGGCATGGCCGCCGTCAAAAACGTTGGCGTGGGCGTCGTAGAGCCGATCATCGAAGAACGAAACGCCGATGGTCCGTTTGAATCGCTGGAACAGTTCTGCAAGCGTGTCGACTTCGGCAGCATGAATAAGCGTGGGCTTGAGAGCCTGATCAAAGTAGGCAGTTTTGATCACCTGGGTGATCGCGGTGCGATGATCGAGGGACTGGACCGGGTCATGTCCCTGATCAGGCGTGAGACCGAGCTACGAGACTCCGGCCAGAGCACCATGTTCGACATGCTCGGTGATTCCGTAGACACGCCGTTGCCTTCGCTTGAGTTACCGGTCGGTGGCGATGTCACAGACCATGAACGGACTCTCTGGGAGCAAGAGCTTCTCGGCGTGGAGATCACGGAAAACCCGATCACCCGTGCGATGTACCAGTTGCAGGACGAATCGATCGTGTTCGCCAACCAACTCACGCCCGAAATGAACAACATGCGGAAGTCATCCGTAGGGCAGGTCCGCACGTTTGAAGAGAGGACGACCCGCAAGGGCGACCCGTTCCTGAAAATCCAGTTCGGCCTACTCGGCGGCGACATTGAGCTTGTCGTGTGGTCCAACGTCCTTGTGGGAACGAGGCATTTGTGGGAACAGGGAGCCCATGTCGCGCTGACAGGAACGGTCAAAGAACACAACGGATACCTATCAATTTCGGTTGACGAAGCACGGGAATATCATTTGCCCGGATACGAAGAGGCAGCCCCTTTGAACAACGACACGGCCAACGGAACCGGCACGCCGGGAATGGCGGCTCAACCCGCGGCCGTTCCCCAGTTTGGATCTCAGAACGGTGACCACAACCCGAATCGCCTGAGACCGGCTGTGCCGATGGGCAATGTGTCGAGCCCTAACGGCAACGGCGCAGCACAGCAAGAAGCACCGGCTCCGTTAGAGCCGGCTCTATCTATCCGCGTGTCTGAGACCGGAGTCGTCGCTGAGGACAAGAACAGATTTGAAGACATCATCCGGTTACTGTTGAACTACAAGGGGAATCATCCCTTCATACTGGAAGTGGCCACCGCTGAGCAGCGTGTTGTCACGCTGGAAATGCCGTTCTCCATCCAACCTTGCGATGAGCTCGTATCTAACTTGAGCGAGATGGTTGGGAGTGAAAACGTTCAGGTGCCGGGACTGGCAACCCCCACCCCTGCGTAATCCGCTCGCCACTACTCCGACTACAAGGACGCGTGGCGTAAGCAACAAACTCCGTCACCGACTCACAGGGCAATATCCGATCGGCCGGAGGTAATCTGTAGCTATGGATTGGGTTGTTTTCGCCACCGCGCCGGATCAGTTGACGGCTGAGATGTGGCAAGACCTGCTGTCTCAGGCACGGATCAGATGCCAGCTGAGGCCAGGTGACACATTCGGCTTCCTGGGCGTTTCCGCCGCGCCGGTCAGGTTGGTCGCCCCATCGGAGGACGCCGAGGTAGCGCGCGACGCCCTTGAAACGCTCGTCAGGCTCTCCGAAATCGGCATGAAAAACTTGGAAGACCTCGACAGGTCTGACGATCTGAATTAACGCTTAAATCCTCTAAACTCAGGCCAGAAGCGTGAGTTGCCTGCCTTCTGGAGTCGTGAGATGTCCTTCCAGCTCCAGTAGTCGCGCTTTAAGCGGCAATCCAACCCCTCCTCCGAATCCGTGCAGGTGTCCGTTGCTGCCGACTACCCGATGACACGGGACAAGCAGCGGCACCGGATTCTTGGCCATCGCCTGTCCCGCCGCTTGTGAGGCGTTTGGGCTACCTGCGGATTCTGCTAACCAGGCGTAGGTCCGTGTCTCACCGGCGGGGATGCTCCGACAGGCGGCGCGCGCCCGGGCAAAAAACTCAGGATCGTCCAGGTCTATCGCTATCTGTGTCAGGTCTTCCGGCTCTCCGGCGAAGTAGCGATCCAACCTTGCTCGAAGATCGTCAAAGTACGAAGAGTCCCGTTCGGCGTTCTCGTTCAGTTG
>CAUZRH010000214.1:0-3749 GCA_963582115.1 Dehalococcoidia bacterium | reverse complement strand
TAACGATGCCAAAGGACCCGAACGAAGAGTTTCCACGTAGCGACCCGGCCGTCACACCGGACGGCCCCGAGCAACAGGAGGACCCGGCACCCAAGCGTAAGGGAATGGTTGTCATATATCACGGCGACGGTGCGGGCAAGGAGACTGCGGCTCTAGGTGTGTTGTTCAGAGCACACGGGCGGGGGCTGCCGGTGCGGCATATGCGGTTCAGAGTGATCGAACCCGGCAAAACAACCGGCGACGATTTGGCCCTGGTCAAGTTGAACGTGGCATCGGATGTGATCACCGACGCTAGCCAGGCAGGGGCCCACCAACTCTGGCGTGTGGCCAATCTCCATTTGACCATCATCCAGAAAGGCGTTCTCGTACTTGATGGGCTTCTGGATACGATCAGCATGGGTTGGATTCCGGCGTGCGCGGTCGTTGAGTCTCTAAGTCTCAAAAGCCAACAACTCCACGTGATCATTACCGGCGAATCGGCACCCACCGAGCTGCTAGAAGTTGCAGATCTCGTGAGCCATATGCGCGCCATCAAGAAACGGCCCACAGGCGCCACCGCAATCGCAGGAATTGACTTCTAATCCATGAACCCTGAGCTTCAAGAACTGATCAATTCGATCACCCCCGCCGACCCCGGCGTAATCAAGCGCGCCAACATCCGACAGGCCCGTCTCACCAAGCCGCCGGGAAGCCTGGGCCGGCTCGAAGAGATATCGGTGCGACTTGCCGGAATATTTGGCAACACACGCCCGGTAGTGAACGGCCGATCGCTGGTCATCGCCGCCGGAGACCACGGCGTCGTCGCGCAGGGCGTGACCGCCTACCCTCAGGAGATGACGGGCCAGATGGTTCTTAATTTTCTCGCTGGGGGGGCGGCCGTGACGGCGATGGCCCGCACTCTTAGCGTTGACGTGACCGTAGTGGATGCGGGAGTGATCGCAGAACTGCCGGAGCATGCTGACCTAGTCTCGTTACGCATCGGACCCGGCACCGAGGACATATTTGAAAGACCTGCGATGAAGCGGGATCAAGCGGAGCGTTGCTTGCTTGAGGGAGCGCGCATCGGAGCCAAAGTTGCTGGCGACGGATCAAGGCTCGTGGCGACCGGCGATATGGGCATCGGCAATACAACACCGTCCAGTGCGATTACCGCAGCTATCACGGGGATGCCGCCGGAGGTCACGACCGGACGCGGCGCCGGGCTTAACGCAGCGGAGTTGCGCCACAAGACCGAGGTCGTGTCGCGTGCCCTGGAAGCCAATCAGCCTGATAACGACGATGCGATAGACGTGCTGGCTAAAGTTGGCGGATTCGAGATCGGCGTGCTCGCCGGTGTAATGCTTGGGGCGGCTTCGCGCGGGGGCGCCATAGTAATAGACGGCTTCATCTCAGGCGCGGCCGCATTGATCGCCAACGGGTTATCGCCGGCGCTTGGCGACCACCTCTTTGCAGGGCATCTCTCGGCAGAGGCCGGACACTCTATCGTGCTCGACCACCTGGGTCTTGAACCGATCCTCGACCTTGATATGCGTCTCGGCGAAGGCACCGGCGCGGTTCTTGCGATGACGATCATCGAAACTGCGGCGGCCTGTCTCGCGGAGATGTCGACCTTCGACGAGGCCGGTGTGTCCGATGCAGAGACTGAGAAGAGCTCGACAAAGTGAACGCCATCCGGGCCTCGTTCGACTTCCTGACCCTCCTCCCGGTCGCACCACGCTCCGGCGCGGGACTGGGCTCTGCGCGCGCCTTCTTCCCACTGGTCGGGCTGGCGCTTGGCGGACTGTTGGCCGGGTTCGACTCGCTTGTACTCGGTACCCTTGGGAACGAGCTCACTGCGGGTTTGATCGTGGTCGGTCTTCTTGCGGCGACGCGGATGCTGCACATCGACGGACTCATGGATTCGTTCGACGCACTGCTTGGTGGATATACACGAGAGCGTTGTCTGGAGATATTAAAAGACCCGCGCGTCTGCGCATTTGGAGCGATCGCGGGGGTAAGCGTGCTTTTCCTGAAGTGGGCGGCTCTGATTACGCTCGCCGGGCTGATGGGCGTGCTTCTTATGGAACTGGTGACGGTGGTTGCCGGATTGCTGGGCGCATGGATGGCGAAGCTAATTGGCGGGCAGACCGGCGAAACAAGCTGGATTGTCGTCACAAACGAGGTGGGCATGGGCGTCGTCCCACCGAGCGAATCAGGCCGCGAGTTCAGGGACGTTCTCGGCCGCGTAAACGCAACGTTCGCGCGCCGTGCCGACCGTGTGATCTCCATGACCGCCGGGATCGCGCTGGACCTGAAGGCTTTGGGCGCTCTTCCCCGGAACGAATTGGGCAACGAACTCGGGACTTAAATTAACCCCTAGCCGTATGGGCTGTTGATCGGCGCTCCGCCGCCCGGGCCGTCGTTTCGTAGTCCCTTAACGTACTGATCCAGCGTTCGTCCTGAGAAGCCTTGACCGTTGGCATCACCATCCACCCGTCTCCACTTCCGCAGGCTGATCACCTCGCGCGCCGGCTCCAGTCGTGAGCCCATACCGTTGAACGAAACCTCGGCCACGTAGATCGAGCCCTCGGAATCGACCGCCATCGCGTGGGGCGATATGAACTGGTCCGGTGCCTGTCCCGACATCTCGTTGCCGATGCTCACCAGCTCATTCAAATCGCGGTCAAACACGGCCACGCGCTTGCCAAGCCGGGCCACACTCTCCATCACCAACGGTGGTCGACCCTCCGCCACGTAGATGTTGGTGTCGTCGCCCGTCCCCGCGAACAGCGCCTGCGGCTTATGGACGTGCTTCTGCATCAGGAACTCGCCGTCCGTCGTGAACATCTGTAGTCGGTAATTCTCGCGGTCAGCCACCAGCACCCGGTCATCGCCGACCATGCAGATGTTGTGCGGCAGGGCGAACTGGCCCGGCCCACTCCCGGACTCGCCCCACGACATGATGTGTTTACCGTCGGCATCAAAACGGTGGACGGAAGAGTTGCGGTACCCGTCTGAGACAAACCAGTCGCCGTTGCGTGGATCGATCGCGACGTGTGTCGGACTGTTAAATGGTTCGCCGGTGTGACGGGGTTTGTCTACCCCACGTTCGCCCAGCGTCATCAGCACTTCACCGTCCGGAGTGCGCTTCTGCACGTAGTTATTGTTGTCCGCCAGATACATGTTGTCGTCGGCATCAAAAGATATGCCGTGCGGAACGTCGAACTCGTCCGAACCCCATGCGTCAAGAAAGTTACCTTCCTTGTCGAACACGATCATCGGCCACTGCCCGCGATTGAAAACGTAGACGCGATCCTGTGAATCCACGCCGACCGAGGTTGCCTCGTGCAGGAATAGGCCATGTGGCACGGCGGGCCAGCCGACGACGGGCTCATATCGCGTTTCAGGTGTGGCCGCTTTTACCATCTGGATTCTCCTGTTTGACTCGTGGGATTGGGGGCTAGCATCAGGTCGAGGTTATTTAGAGCGCGGGGTTTCACTCAATTAATGGTGTTTATTCCCACAAGGAAGGTGTCGTGAAGCGGGTTTAATGTTGTCCAAGTAGACCCCGCTTTCCCAGTGGTAGAGGCTGTGGAGGCCCGAATGGCAGACGCCAAATTTGCGATCTTGAGCGTCCTTCGAAACTTCGACGAGAGCGGACGATCCGGTCCGCCGACCCCGCAACTTGCTGCGCTATCTCGACAGCGTATGAAGCCTGCGGAAGCGACTATATGTGAACTAGCGACCACCGACGACATCAAGTCAGCCAG
>CAUZRH010000213.1:0-3769 GCA_963582115.1 Dehalococcoidia bacterium | reverse complement strand
ATCGGGGTCGACTCGCGTACGTTCCCGGGCGGTTAGCTCAGTTGGTTAGAGCACCTGCCTTACAAGCAGGGGGTCGCAGGTTCGAGTCCTGCACCGCCCACCACTAAATTCTTGGATCGCTGGGATCTGGTGACACGGGATTACGCGCAATAGAACCGCGACGCTTGTTGTTCCGTAACAACCGCCAGCGAGAGGGATCTATTTGGCCACGGTAACCGGTCCTGAGCTTCTGGCACGGGAAATCGTTCAAAACGTCGAGAAGGTGATCGTTGGCAAGACCGACGTCGTCGAACTCGTTGTGATTGCGCTGATATCGCGCGGTCACGCCCTCATCGAAGACGTACCCGGCGTCGGCAAAACGATGCTGGCCCGTAGCGTTGCACGGTCCGTTGGTTGTGACTTCCAGCGCATCCAGTTCACGCCAGACCTGTTGCCGAGCGACGTCACCGGCGTCTCGTTCTACAACCAGAAGAGCTCAGAGTTTGAGTTCAGGCCAGGCCCGATCCTCTCCCAGATCGTCCTCGCAGACGAGATTAACCGGGCAACCCCCAAGACACAGTCAGCCCTTCTTGAGGCGATGGGGGAACGGCAGGTCACGGTGGAGGGTGTGACGCACCGACTCGACGAGCCGTTCATGGTGATGGCCACACAGAATCCCATCGAGTACGAAGGCACGTTCCCGCTCCCGGAAGCGCAATTGGACCGATTTTTCCTGCGTGTCCGGGTAGGTTATCCAACCCTGGCACAGGAAATTGCCATCCTGAATAGCCAGATTCTTGCCGAGCCAATAGATGAACTAACACCCGTGGCGAATCCGGGCGACATTATTAAGCTGCAAAATGTCGCAAGAAATGTCTACGTCCACGATCTGATCAAGGAATACATAGTCGCCCTGACAAATGCGACGCGTGATCACGAGGACGCCTCCCTCGGGGTGTCACCAAGAGCGTCGTTGGCGCTCATGCGCGGCGCACAGACGCGTTCGATGATCGACGGTCGTGACTTTGTCTCGCCGGGCGATGTGAAATCCATTGCCCTGGCCGTGATGTCTCACCGGTTGATCATCTCCCCTGCGGCACGTATGCGTGGCGTGATTGGCGAAGACCTTGTCGGAGAGGTGCTGGATTCAGTCCCGGTTCCGGGCGCCGAGGTCGGCGGTCTGGCGCGCGGGTAGGCCCGTACCTTGTCGACCGCACGTAATCCCCGGGCAGGAACCACCAGTCGGTTGATCGGCACCCGTCGGTCGGCCCGAGGCTCAGATAGTTCGAGACAGTCGCGTCTGCGTCGGATAGCTAGTTGGCTCTACGATCACCGCCGGGCGGTGATCGTGGCCTTTGTCACCGCCCTGACCTTCATGTCGGGTATGGGCACGGGTTTCACTCTCTCGTTCAGGCTTGGCTACGTCCTCGTCATCATGCTGGCGATCGCGTTCGTATGGTCACGAATTGGCTTCACCCGCATAAACGCCCGGGTTCGCCGCCCAAACAGGCCGATGCGGGTTGGCGAGCAACTCTCAGAGACCGTGGAGATCGCCAACCGGGGTGGCTTGCCGAATCCGTGGATAGAGATAGAGGAACTAACCGACATCCCCGGTGTAAATGCCGGGCGGATCATCGACATGCCTGGCGTCGTGGTGAACCGGCGATTTCAGATAGAAGCGCCGATGCTCCAGCGAGGAGAGTTCTCACTAGGTCCATTGATCGTGCGGTCCGCCGATCCGTTTGGCCTGTTTCCAAATGCACGTGAATACCAGGGTGCGGACCGTTTGCTTGTGTACCCGAGTGCTGTTTCTGTTCCCGACTTCGCGATGGCACATCTCAATCTGAGTGGCGACGCGGGCAATCGCAGGAGAACTCACCTCGTATCGCCGCACGTGTCGTCAGTTCGAGATTACGTCGGCGGCGACAGCATGAGCCGTATCCACTGGCCCAGCACCGCACGTCATTCCAAGCTGATGGTAAAGCTCTTTGATCAAGGCGAAGCGGGTGAGGTTTGGGTTGTTTTCGATCAAAACAGTTTGACCGTGGCCGGCAGTGACGCCGAGTCGGCCGATGAGTACGGGGCGACCTTAGCAATCTCCACCGTCGAGAAGTACCTCGGCATGCAGCTCCCTGTTGGATACGTGTCGTACGGCAGCCACACACTCACTATTCTGCCGGTCCGTGGCGGCGGGCAGCTTGAAGAGATTACGAGGACTATCGCCACGAGCAGGCCGGAAGGTGATGTGGATCTGGTAGAAATCCTTGCCGAACTCGACCCATCGATCGGGGCAAACACGGCTCTTGTCGTAATCACAGCTTCACGATCGACCGAGTGGGTTACAGCACTCCAAGGGCTGGCGAGACGAGGGGTGAACGCCACGGTGGCGCTATTGGACAGGGAGTCGTTCCTGGACGATGACCAGCGAGTCGTCTCCGATGCCGATACCAATGCGAATCTACTTGAGGAGTTGATAAATTCAGGCATAAGAACCTACCTCGTGAAGCAGGGAATCCCGCTGGCGACGTCGCTAACCAGTCAGGTTCGCCTGGCCGACCTGGTTCCCTCCGTGAACGAAGACACGGAATCAGAGCAAGTTAGCGATGACGAAAGCTCGACCGCGACCACGGCGGGAGTCCGCACTTGAGTACACGTTTGCTCAACCTGGCGACAAGGGCAGACATTGATCTGACAGGCGGCATCGCAACTGGTGTGGCGTTTGTGGGACGCGTGCTGGGTATACAGGGGCTTGAAGGGCTGATCACCTACACCCTTCTTGGCCTTATGGCTCTGGTCGTGGCGTGGTCGGTGCAACTGTCCGGCTGGGGAGACTCCCCGGTCCTCATCTGGACCGTACTTGCCGGTACGGCGCTCGGCGTTGCGTTCTCCAGAAAGGTCGGGCCCTGGCCGCTTCGTCACCTTGTGGGCATCCTGGCAGGGATCTCCTTCTCCATCTGGCAGGTGTCCTACAGCGCAGACGGAGCCAACGTTTTCTCCAGATTTGGCGATGTGTGGACACGCCTGGATATCTGGATCGACATAGCGCGTGGCGGTGGCATCAGCACGGATCCGCTGCCGTTCAGCGTCATTCTGTCCGTGATCGCTTGGGTCGTCGCATACGCCGCGGGTGGGAGCCTGTTCAAGTGGCGTTCGCCGTGGCCGCCGTCCTTCATTTTCGGCATCGCCATCCTGACGAACCTCAGCTACAGGTTTGGTCAGTACGAGTTCACCTTCTACTTCTTTGCCGCCATCGCCATCGCCCTCTTTGCCCATCTCACGCTGGTCAATACACGCCGTCGATGGGATGAATCTGGCATCAGATATACACGCGGCATGAGCTTGGACGGCATGCTCGCCCCCATCGTGATCGGTGCCATCGTCGTGCTGATCGCCGGATTGATGCCCATGTACAAGATTAGGCCGGAGACGATGGACCGGGCCTGGGGTGCGATGAAGGACCCGTTCCGAGACAGGCTTAGCGACGACGCGTTGCGACTGCTCCCGAACGTCGGAGGTGTCGGTTCTGGAGACCTGAGGGCATTTGATCAGGTGCTTGCGTTCAAGGGCCAGATCAAGTTCAAAGATAAGCCGCTCTTCTTCGTCGAGACGCGGTACGAGACCTTGAATCCGGCGCGTAGTTACTCCGTATACACGTCGCAGGGATGGCTGGCCGGTCCTGTGGTCGAGTTCAACCGCCAACCGGCCGATTCGTTGCCACTTGAGGGAACACTTCTTGAGCGAATCCTTGTCGAGCAGAGCATCGTCTCAGACGAAAATAAACTTGGGTTCG
>CAUZRH010000212.1:0-3789 GCA_963582115.1 Dehalococcoidia bacterium | reverse complement strand
AGACAAAACATGCCCTTACAAACGAATGGCCGGTTAGGGTCACGGACCGCTTGAAAGGACCTATTCTTAATGCAGTTTGACAGGTTTTAGTGTCGTGATCGTCCCAACGTACGGGCGTATGGCAATACGCCCATCGAATCCAGCGGGATTAACCCCGGAGCATCGCAGCGGCGTCTTCGACCGCCATGATGATCTTGTCGTAGCCGGTGCATCGGCAGAGATTGCCCGCGAGTCTGGTTCGGATCTCTTCCTCAGACGGGTCCGGGTCACGCTGGAGCAGCGCCGTGGTCGAGACGATGAAGCCGGGGGTGCAGAAACCGCACTGGAGAGCGCCGTCTTTGATGAAGGCCTCCTGAACGGGGTTCAGCTTGCCTTGCGTGGCGATTCCCTCGACGGTGGTGATCTCGTTGCCGCCCATTTCGGCGGCAAGGACTAGGCATGCGTTGGCGGTGCGTCCGTTGATCATTACGGTGCAGGCTCCGCAGTTTCCGTTACTGCAACCCTCTTTGGTGCCCGTGAGTCGTAGGCGGTCCCGCAGCGTTTCGAGCAGCGTCCAACTGGGGTCGATCAGTAGTTCGTGCTGATCGCCGTTGACCGTCATGGAAATGTGCTTCATGAGTCGGAGTCCTTGTTTCGTTTCTTTTGGAAAGTGGTTACTGAGAAGAGGTAATCGACAAAACGACTAGCTGCTGATGCGGTCTCGGGCGATTCCAAGGGTGCGACGTGTCAGGACCTTAACCAGCTCTCTCCGGTACTCGGCAGAGCCACGTACGTCGGTAATCGGAGTTGCTGCTTCTACAGCGGCCATTGCTGCGGTCTCAATCAGATCGTCGCTGAGGACGTTGCCTTCGAGAACCTCTTCAGCCGCACGTGCACGGACCGGGGTCGGTGCAACCGATGCCAGGGCGATTCGGGCTTTCTCGACGGTGTTGCCGGAGCCAAGTTGCAGGAAGGTGCCGACTCCGACCACGGCGATGTCCATCTCGTTCCTCGGGATAAACCGGAGGTAAGAACTGGCGCTGTTGGCGGGGCTAGTCGGGAGGATCAGCTCGACCAGTATTTCGCCCTTCTGGAGGATGGTCTGTCCGGGACCTGCGAAGAAGTCAGATAGTTCGATCTCACGTCGACCGCTGGAACTGGCGACGATGGCCTTGGTGTCGTGAGAGAGCAGCGCAGGGATGGTGTCCCCGGAAGGGGCGGCGTTGCAGACGTTCCCGCCAAGGCCGGCCCGGTTCTGGATCTGCCATGAACCGATAAGTACCGCAGAGTCTGAGAGACCCTTGTAGCCAGCCAGGACTGCGGGGAACTCGCCGATGTCGGTGAGAGAGCGAGCTGCGCCGATGTGGAGACCGTCGTCTTCAACCTCCAGACGCTGTAGCTCAGGGATGCGCTTCACATCGACCACCATGTCGGCATTTCGGCGGCCGGTCTTAAGCTGGTCAACGATGTCTGTCCCACCCACGAGTGCTCGAACCTCGCCATCGGCGGCGAACAGGCTTAGAGCTTCATCCAGTGAGGTGGGTTGGGCGAAATCAAAGTCAGGCAACAGTCACTCCGTATTTTGGCTAGCGATACCGCAAATCTGCTTCACAATGCACGAATACGTTCGCTAGGTGATCCCCGAGGGCGAAGCCGAGTATATTCCGGGTGCGATGCCGCCACAACTTGTAATCACATATCGATGTTTTCTATCCGATTCAAATTCTATCAAGTACGAGCCGATTTCAATGGATGAGCACGATTCGATGGGCCCAATTGAATCCAGATAAAGCCGGAACGCCATCGCTGTCCCCGAAATCTCTAGAGGAACTCGATCTCGAACTTGTGCCGATGTCGCCAGAATTCCTTGCGGTGATGTTGGAAGGACATGGGAAACCCGACCAGGCTTTTGAGGAGATACGACTGTGGGGGGGCTGGGATGCTGATGATGCGGCGGTGATAAGTTACCGATTGACCCAGTTGCGAGAGAAACCGGAGCTACAGCCCTGGCTCATGCATGCGATCGTGAGGTGTTCAGATCAGCAAATGGTCGGGCACGTCGGGTTCCACGGCGCTCCGGGGCTATATTCGCTGGGCCATGCGTTCCCGGGCGCGTTGGAGATCGGCTACACCGTGTTCGCCCCATTCCGACGACGTGGTTACGCGGCATGTGCCGTTGCCGCGCTGATCAAGTGGGCACGCACGGAGCGCGGCGTGAACTACTTCTTGGCATCCATCAACCTCGAGAACGTGGCTTCCCAGAAGGTCGTAACCAAGGTCGGGTTCAAATTATTCCGGGATTTTGTCCCCAACGACCCGGACCGAGAAGACATATATGTGTTGCAACTCGGCCCGGAAAACTCCCAGGACGCACCCGAGGCCGATCCGGGAGTCGAAACCTAGGCCAGGCGGTACTGCTTCAAGAATTCAGCGTTCAGCTCGATCCCCAGTCCCGGTCGATCAGGTGCGTAGACGTATCCGTCTTCGATTTTGAGCGTCTCTTTGAAGACGTTGCCATGCATCGCATCAAAGTTATCGGCGTAGTACTCGAGAATCAGGCCATTAGGGATTGCCGTGATGAGATGGATGTGCACCTCCTGCTTGCCGTGAGGGGCGATGTCCAGGTCGTTTGCCTGCGCTAGGGCTGCGATCTTCATGAACTCCGTAATGCCGCCAAGCACGAGGGCGTCCGGCTGCAGAATGTCGACCGCTCGTGCGTTGATCATGTCCCGGAACCCGTAGCGGGTGTACTCGTTCTCCCCGGCTGCTATCGGGATGCTTGTAGCACGCGTGATCTCGGCCTGCCCTATGTAATCGTCCGGCTCGACCGGCTCTTCAAACCAGAACAAGTCGTACTTCTCTGTTTTTCGGGCGAACTCGATCGCCTGATAGTGGCGATAGGCGTTGTTGGCGTCGACCATCAACCTTACATCCGGTCCAACTGCCTCCCGCGCCACGCGGACGCGCTCCACGTCGTCGTTAATCGACAGAGCGCCGACCTTCATCTTGACGGCACGAACGCCGAGATCTACGTTGTGCTCCATCTCGGCCGCCAGTTCTTTGAGGCCCTTGCCTTCTTCGTAGTAGCCGCCCGCGATGTAGGTATCGATCTTGTTCGTGAAGCCGCCCAGCAGCTTGTAAAGCGGCATGTTGGCGACCTTGCCCTTGATGTCCCAGAGCGCCATGTCGATGCCGCCGAGGACACGGGTCGTGATGCCACGGCGACCGACCAGCTTGGGCCGCCACATCTCGTGCCAGTGGCGCTCGTTGTCCAGCGGGTCCTTGCCGATCAGAATTTCTTTGAAGTGATCCACCATGGATACGGTGACTTCAGGAGAAACCTGGTCGGCGCCAACAAGGCCGATGCCCGTGACGCCCTCGTCGGTCTCCACGATCACCGGCCGGATTCCGGAGTGTGTGTATGTGTAGAGGCCGTTCGTGATCGGCTTCTCACGTGGCCAGCTGTAAACCTCCATACGGACGTCGGTGATCTTCATATGAAGGGGCTCCTCTAGCTGGGTGTGAACGTGTGAGTACTACGGGCCGAGGGAGTCTAGCACCCGCATTCGATCGTGAAGTTACTGGCATCACAGGACAATTGGCTCCAACCAGCATCACCAAGCGCCCTCCATCAGGTAATCTGGATATGTCCACCCAAGTAGACGGGCGGATCAAGCAATCATGTCGTCAGTAATCTGGCAGCTGAATTGCTGTGCCTCGCTTGGAGTCAGGGTCCGTAGCTCAGTGGTTAGAGCAGTCGGCTCATAACCGATCGGTCGCAGGTTCGATCCCTGCCGGACCCACCATTTC
>CAUZRH010000211.1:0-3792 GCA_963582115.1 Dehalococcoidia bacterium | reverse complement strand
CCCGGAATCGATAGAACAAGCGTCCGGAGACGATGACGGCACTACTACCGACGAGTCGACCGCCGTTCACCCACCTATAGAAGTCTCGTTCCGATCGGTCAGCGCCATCAACGTGACCGTGATTCCCAGCAAAGCCACCCGTAAGCACCTTCGCGGTGTAGTCAAAGAAAATGGCAATAGCAAAACCAAGATCCTCAAGGGAGACGGCACGGAAGGGGAACTCGACGGCAAAGGTGGTGAGTTCGGAGACGATTTCGTTTTGATCGTTAAGTCGGAACATGGCGGCGGAAACAGCTCCGTCACAAACACGGTCTCGGAAGACGAGATCATCGATCGAATCGATGCGCTGACACTGCGGCTGAAGACAACCCTGAACTGGCAGAAGGCCTCGACAAGCTCCGTGGCAAGGTGAACGAAAAGCGACTGGAGCGCCTGGAAGCCCTCATAGAGAACAGCGATCC
The DNA here is from genome assembly GCA_963582115.1 of Dehalococcoidia bacterium. GTDB lineage: Bacteria > Chloroflexota > Dehalococcoidia > Lucifugimonadales > Lucifugimonadaceae. Next base: position 3,331 of record CAUZRH010000211.1, on the reverse strand, counting down.
TGAGGACCAGGACTTGATCGATAGTGCGGTTACCAAGGCTCGTGGCAAGTCCGAAAGTTCAGGCAATTCCGGAAGCTCAGGCGGGAGTAGTAGCTCCGACAGCGGAGGCGACAACTCTGGGGGAGGTAACTCCGGAAATCAGGGTGGCGGTAAAAATAAGTAGCCAGTCCTAGGACGTAATTGCTCCCGACCAGAAAACGGTAGAATCGCTCGCCATCGGCTCCAGTTCCGCCTTTATATCCCTCGATACTCAGGGACACTCAGGCCGTGCGGATCGGTATCGGGAGGCAACGTCGTTGGGTAATACGGAAATCGAGAGACCTGTTGAAGAACCTCGGCCCAGGAAAATTGGGCTGATCACTCTCTCTGTGCCACCGGCTATGCGGTACCGCGAGTATCGCAACTACTGGTTCGGCATGCTCTCGGCCGTTGGCGGCTTCCAGATCGCCATGTTCGGCCAGTTCTGGCTGATACACGAATTGACCGATTCCACGGTCTACATTGGCTATGTCGGACTCGCCAATGCGGTCCCGGCGATCATCCTCAACCTTGCCGGTGGAGTGGTCGCAGACCGGTTCGACAAGCAACGGCTCATCATCGTGACGCAGACGATCTCGGCTGCCCTTGTAGGCCTGCTGGCGGTGATCACACTTGCCGATGTCGTGATGCCGTGGCACGTCCTGAACATCGCCGTGTTCGCCGGGGCGATCAACGCGTTCAACCAGCCTGCAAGACAGTCGATCTACCCGTATTTGATCGAGTGCAAGGTGATGATGAGCGCTGTCGCACTCAACTCATCTATCTGGCAGGGCACGCGGATCATTGCACCGGCAGTCGGCGGAGTGCTGATCGCGATCATCGACACCGGTGCAGCGTTTGTGCTGGCGGCCATGTTGATGTTTGTCTTCACGATCGTCGTTGCCTTCCTGCGAGTTCCGGACGAGGCATGGGTCGGAGCATCTGCACGAAAGACCAGCGCTTTTGGCGACATCGCTGAGGGCCTCAAGTTCATCAAGGCAAACTCGATCTTCTCGTTCCTGATCGGCATGACCTTTTTCAACAGCTTCTTCGGGCTGTCCTACATCATCCTGATGCCGGTGTTCGCCGACGACATATTGAAGGTCGGTGCGGACGGACAGGGCGTCTTGATGAGCGTGAGCGGGGTGGGTGCTTTGATAGTCACCCTGTGGCTGGGGACACGGGTCTCATCCGGTAACACGGGCTTCATCCTGATCGGCGGCGCAGTGTTGACCGGCATCACGGTGGTGGCGTGGGCTTTGACGGCCGAGTATGTTGGGTCGTACGCACTGGCACTGGTGCTGATCTTCTTCCTGGGGTTGTTCTCGTCCGTTTACATGATCTCGATCATGAGCACGCTCCAGATGCTGGTGCCCAACGAGATGCGGGGACGCGTGATGGGCTTCTACGGGATGTTCGCCGGTGCTCTTGCGGCGTCCATAGGAGCACCGTGGGCTGTGGCGATTAGCGGGATCGCTGTATCAGCGTTCGCCATCGGTCCGGCGTTGCTGAACGGTCACGTTCGCAACCTGAGTGCACTGCTGGCATCGTCAGAAGCTGCGCCGAGTGGCGCAACATATGGGAGTACTGCCGGGGGTTCCGGAGACTAGGACGCGCCTACTCCAACTGCACCCAGCCGTCATCCAGTCGGTCGAACCGGCTCTCTAGCTCTGAAACCGCATCCGTGCCCAGCGATATCCCGCGCTCGAACAACTTCAGGTTTGAGGCCATGTGGCGCGGGTTCTTTGTACCGGTTAGCGCTACGTCCACGGAGTCGTATGAGAGCGTGAACCCGAACGCCAGCTCTATTCGATCGTGAGGCGCGCCCGGAACCTGGCCTATCGCCTCCATAGCCTGTGCACGCGGGAGCATCCTTGCCCACTGTCCCGTGGCATTAGGGTAAGCCGGATCTGCGCCCCATGTTCCGTTGCCCATCGGTCGCTTGATCATGATGCCCATACCCTGCTCCACCGCGGCAGGTAACAGCTCACGTCTGGCACGCTGATCGACAAGATTAAAGCTGGTCTGGAGTGTGTCGAAGGCACCGCTGTGCACCGCCCACAGGGCCTCCTCGTTGTCACCGCTGTAGCCGATGAAACGCGTTTTGCCCGCGTCCCGTGCATCCTGCAGAGCGCGAATAACATCGCCGCGTTCAAGCACTTCCTGAGTACATGAGTGGAGCTGCACGATATCGATGTGGTCGGTCTTCATCCGTTCAAGAGAGCGATCGATGCTCATTGCAACCGTGTCGTAGGTCCAGTCGATATCTGGATTTCGCCCTTCCCTGGCGGACGTGGCGTGCCCAGCTTTCGTCGCAAGGACATATTCGTCGCGTCGGTGGGCCACGGTAGCCCCCACAAACTCCTCGCTATTGACGTAGCAGGAAGCCGTATCCAGCAGGTTGATTCCGTTGTCCAGCGCGGTGTTGAGTACGCGCGCTGCCAAGTCGGTCTCGTCCAGCGATAGCTCTTGGCCGATCTCGGACAGCCCGGCACCGAGTCTGCTCACTTTGAGTCCGGTATTGCCGAGGGTGCGGTATTCCATCTGCGATCTCCATTGTCCCGAAGTTGTTATGGACCTGTTAGGTGTGTGCCGCAATCTTGCCCGCGGCGTGACTCGATTGCCAGCGCGCCGGGACACATGCACATCGAGATGGACAGTGCCAGGAACTCGACCTCGATAGCCCTGGATTCGGATGACAACGCACACGCTGCCTTCGCGGAGACGGTCATACAGCCGACGCTTGAATGAGTCGTTAAATACGCCTTTGGAACCCGAAACTAGATAACGTGCACCAAAGCTAATATCGGCGGGTCCACCGCAACACCCCCCGGAGCATCTGCTCCCGGTGAGCCCGCCGCCCTTTGACAACCCACTCCTCGCATGTGAAATCGGCCTCATCATCAGGAGGCCGATTTCGCGCCAGGTACTCAATCAGTCCAGACGGATCTGGTAGATCGCCATCGTCCCGTTTTCGTGCGACTCAGCCATCCGAGCGACCTCCAACCACCTACGTCGTAGAAACGTCTGGATCGTTCGTTCGTCTCATAGGTATCAAGAACAACGGTCTTAATCCCCACCTGTCTCAAGTGATCGAGCGCAGTCCGCATGAGAATGGTGCCAGTGCCTCCACCGAGGTGATCCGGATCGACGTGAATCGAGTAGATGACTCCAATCGCGCCATCCTCACCCAGTGTCTTCGGCTGTTCAAAGAACTCATACCTGTCGATAAGCGGGCCGATCGTCGTGAACCCGATCAGTTCGTGATCCCTTTCCACAACGAACAATCGAGGGTGACAAACAGGCCATAAAT
>CAUZRH010000210.1:0-3794 GCA_963582115.1 Dehalococcoidia bacterium | reverse complement strand
GCTAGCGGTGCTGTGGCATGTGACGGGCGACCGGATCTGAGGCGAAAACAATCCGGGTTGCTGTCAAATCTGCTGTCAGACGCGAAGACAGGCCCCATTAATCGGGACCTGTCTTACGACAGCAATTAGCTTTGGAGGCGACGGGCGGATTCGAACCGCCGAATGGAGGTTTTGCAAACCTCTGCCTTAGACCACTTGGCTACGTCGCCCGGGATATTTGGAGCGTTAGGCTTGTCGGCCTTAGCTTCTTATCAACATCCGGTCAGGTTATTTTGTTTTCTGGTGCCGAGGGCGGGACTCGAACCCGCACGCCCTTGCGAGCACAGCGCCCTCAACGCTGCTTGTCTACCAATTCCAACACCTCGGCCAGATACATACTCCGGGGGTTTCAACGTGTGGCAGGGGCGGAGGGACTCGAACCCCCGGCCTTCGGTTTTGGAGACCGACGCTCTAGCCAACTGAGCTACGCCCCTTCGACACCGGTTCCCTTGCGCACGCATGAGGACCACGTACAGCAAGATTCACCGATGACAAATCATACCGCGGGGTTTGCTGGACGGACAAGCTGATTCTTGCCAATCCCGGGCCTTGATAGGCACGTGTTTGAACAAAAAGCGGCCAGCCTTCTAAAAAGGCTGGCCGCTTTGCCGTATCTCTGAGCCCTCAATGAAGGGCAAAGTTACGAGAGTTACTCGCCGTTACTTGTCGTCAGTGCGTCCATGTCACGCTCACGCGTCCTCACCCGGACCACTTCTGACACTGCTGAGACGAATATCTTTCCGTCACCCACGGCTCCCTCTTCTGAGGAACGTGCTGACGAGATTATCGTCTCCAGGACTTCTTCTTTTTGTTCTTCCGGGACAACAGTCACCAGAACCGTCTTTGGCAATGACGACCTGTGCGTTAGCGCCGCGCCTCGGCCAGTGAAGACCTCAACGCCGCGTTGTTGGCCCTGCCCGGTCACGTTGACGAAATGAAATCCGCCGCAACCGATACCTTGCAACGCCGCAGTGACATCGTTGACCTTCTCAGGTCTGACAATTGCCTCAATTTTGACCATCATTCTTAATTCACCCCCTGAATCAGGGACCGTCGGGAACTGCGGTCCGGAGCCTTTTTACGCCAATTCCGGCAAAACCGGTAGTTGCGGTAAATCGGCTCGTAGAACGCGCCCGTACTCGGGTTGATCGCCCTTATAAGGGCAGTTAGTCGGCGCCGTCAGACACGTACGCACGTTCTCCGTGGTGCGAGATGTCCAGTCCGGTGCTTTCATCGGTTTCATCTGCCCGCAAACCAAGTCCAGGAATTATGTCCAGGATCTTGAGGATGACGAGTGTGACGACAAAGGAGTAGCCCATCGTGGCTATGACGGCCACGACGTTATCACCCAGCAAGTCAAACTCGCCGTCTATAACTCCCACGCCACCTACGGCAAAGATGGCTGTGGCGATAGCGCCCCAGATGCCACCAATTCCGTGAACGGCAAATACTTCTAGTGCGTCGTCAAAACCAAACTTGTGTCGGTACAAGACTGCAATGTAAGTCAGTAGACCTGCGCCAAACCCAATAGCGAGCGAGCCCATTGGCCCGACGAATCCCGCCGCAGGTGTGATAGCAACAAGTCCGGCTACTGCACCGGTGGCTGCGCCAACCGCACTTGCCTTACCGTTCTGGAGGTAGGACAGGATGATCCATGTCACGGCAGCTACTCCGGCCGCAACGTTAGTGACCAGGAACGCGTTGACAGCAACGCCGTCAGCCGCAAGTCCGCTACCGGCGTTGAAGCCGAACCAGCCGAACCACAGGATCCCAGCGCCAAGAAGTACGAAGGGAACGTTGTGCGGCTCTACGCCGCGGTCTACACCACGTCGCTTGCCCACAAGGAAGGCAGCCGCAACGGCGGCGACACCGGCGTTGATGTGGACAACAGTTCCGCCAGCGAAGTCGGCGGCGCCCATTTCCAAAATCCAACCACCGTCTCCCCATACCCAGTGGGCGATGGGTGCGTAGACGATTGTGACCCAGACAACAAGGAAGACCAGGTAGGTCTTGAACTTGAACCGCTCTGCGACCGCTCCAGTGATTAATGCCGGGGTGATGATGGCGAACATCATCTGGAAAATGGCAATGGTCATGGAGTTGTAACCGCCGTCGGTTCCAACGTCCGGGTCAACATCCTGGAAACCCAGGTAGTCAAAGTTGCCTATGAAGGCGCCATCTCCGCCAAAAGCTAATGAGTAGCCCCAGAGGAGCCAGACTACAGACACGACGCCCATCGCCGTGAAGCTGTACATGATCATGTTGATTGCGTTCTTACCGCGGACAAGTCCGCCGTAGAAAAACGCAAGCCCTGGTGTCATGAACAACACCAGGGCGGATGCCATGAGCATCCATGCCGTTGATCCAGAATCCATAAGGGACCATACCTCCTGCGATTAATACCAAATCGGGTGCCGGAAGGGCACCAGTACAATGAGACGTCACGCTATAGTCGTTATGTTTCGAAAATGTTACGTAGGCGTGACGGCTCGGTTACATCTGCCGTGTGTCGCCCGGCCTTATGGGCTGGATGTTCGGTCAGACCGGTCAGTGTTCCGCTGTGTTCCTTGGGGTTAATGGGCACGCCTACGAATGTCGTACTTCCGAACCTGCCCCAATTACAGGTGCGTTATTTTGCCACGCACGGTACGGATCGCTGCAGCCGAGCCGACGGCCACGATGAGGAAGGCCATTCCACCTTCTATCGGCGCACCCGGCGCTGCGAAGCATCCGCCACCGCCGGATTCATCTTCGTGTTCAGGGGCATCGGACGCTTCAACTTCAGGAGCGTCCGTGGGTTCCAGAGTGGCCTTAGCCTGTGGCCCCGGGGTCGATGTTGGGGCCGCACCCAGGTTGTCCAGGGTGTACGGGATGAAAGTTGGCATTGGGGCCGATGTAGGGGCGATGATGACAACTTCATCGGATAGAGGGAGCGCACCAACGAATTCACGCCACAACTCGTCCATACCGCGGCGGTCGACGCCGTAGACCTTGATCATGGATTCATCAAAGCGTCGGCTGGAGTTGAATTCAGCCAGTAGAGCCGCCATTTTGCCCGGCCCAAAATCCTCCACCATGAATCTAGCGACTGATCGTCCCAGTCCGTAGCTGACGATTACGAGATCGGGGTCTCCCGGGAAGGTGCCGAGAGATGTGAGCGGCAAGATTCGGTTTGTGTCGATGCCCCATTCAAGGTATGTGTCGTACGAAACTCCGGGATCGATGTTGCCGTACTCGGCAAGGCCCTCGTTTAGCCACACCGGAACGGACGAGCGTGCCCCTGAAACCGCTCGACTGAGAAGTACGTGAGTGAGTTCGTGTGACATCGTGCCCGTGGCACGGTTACCCCCGCCCAGCACGAGGACGGTGTTCTCCGGTGAGAAAGCCTGGCCTTCCGTGATCAACTCACGGGAAATCGCTCCACTGCGATCTGCGGTGGCGTCCGTCATCTCGGCGATGTTGTTGTACATCGTGACGTTAATAGGAGCGCCCTCGGGCTCGATACCCAGGACCGGAGCCATGTTGTCGATTGTCTCAAGTGATGCGTTCAGGAGGGAAGTAGCGCGTGTGGTGACCGGGCCGTGGAAGTAGACGGTGACGCCGCCGTCAGCGACCGTGTCCCACTCAAATCGTGAGTCGGTCAGGACCATTTGCGTCGGTTCGGACTCATGGAGTGTGCCGCTGGAGTCCAGAACCTCTATCCGATACTCCATCGTGACGCCGGGCGGTAGGTACCTGGCAAGGGTGTCGGTCCG
>CAUZRH010000209.1:0-3797 GCA_963582115.1 Dehalococcoidia bacterium | reverse complement strand
TTCTTCAGCTTCTCGGCTACGAGAATGCGTCCGTTTATGATGGTTCATGGCGAGAATGGGGCAACGCGATCGGTTACCCGATCGAGACCTAAACTGGGTCAAGATTGAACGCCCGACTCCCGAACTAGCTTGGCCCGGACAGAATTCAAACGGGTATGACGCTTACGAAACCCACTCACGATTTGAAGTCGCAGAAACAGCGAGTCCGAGTGGGTTTCGTCGCGCTCAGGTGGGTTCGCCGCCGCACCGGTTTACGATCAGACGAATCTAAAGGACAAGCACGGACGAACTACCTTTAGTAACGGTAGTAACGGAACGGCTCTCGCATCAACTCCGGGTTGTATTGGGGACCGAACCTGTAGGCCGTTCACCGGCACATTTGCCGGTGGTCTAATCTTCAAGAAAAAGAGTTGAGATGGTCCTGGGCCTCATCAAATCGAGAATGGGACTGCTATCCGGCCATGACGATGGTCGTTCTGCTGCCGGCGGCGTGTGGCGGGTCATCAGAAGCATCTGAAACGCCCCAACCGACGACGGTGGCCGACGATACAAGCGAAACCGTATCCCAGCGGAGTTCTTTGCTTCCCGACATTCAGGGCATCGCCAACTGGATTAATTCTGAACCGACGACCATCGAGGCAGAGATCGCCGACGGTAACGTCGTGTTGATCGACTTCTGGACCTACACCTACGTCAACTGCCTGAGGACTATGCCCCACCTCAAGGGTTGGCACGAAAAGTACGCAGATCGCGGGCTGACCATACTCGGCGTTCACTCCCCCGAGTTCGACTTTGAGAAGGACAACGACAACGTCCAGAAAGCGGTCGAAAGTATCGGAGTTTTGTGGCCCATGGCCTAGGACAACGACATGGAAACCTGGCGGGATTGTGGCAACCGGTACTGGCCCGCCAAATACCTGTTTAGCACCGACGATGAGATCTTCTATTCGCATTTCGGAGAGGGAGATTACGCCGAAACCGAGAGCAAAATCCGCGAGCGGTTGATAGCCGCCGGACACGACATTAGCAATATTCCGTTTGAACCTCTTCCCGACGACGTTCGTGATGAGGAAGCCACCAGCCAGACCAGGGAACTCTACGGCGGCTATACCAGCGCATACTCCCAACAGGGTGTCTACAACGGTCACGAGGATCACTACTTCGGCGGAGATCAGGCGATTGAGTACCAGGACCTGAGCGACGACACCGACGGTCAGTATTTCCTCCAGGGACTGTGGGAGAACACTTCAGAGGCGATAGTCCACGGCCGGGAGGACCCGGATCTTGAAGATCACCTGCGGGTTCCATTCAGCGCACGCAGCGTCAACATAGTTGTCAATCCGTCAGGACCGGAGTTGTTTGAGGTAGTGGTAGACCTTGATGGCGCGCCGCTCACAAAGGAGCAGGCGGGTGCAGACATCGTGTTCAAGACCGACGGAAGCACGGTGATCGAAGTCTCTGAAGCTCGACTTTACGCGGTTCTTGAATCCCCGGAGCTTTTGAAGGGCAACCTGTTCTTCCGGTCAACATCGCCAAAGTTCGCTATGTTTGCGTTCACTTTTGGCATCTACATGGAGGGCGCATAGGGATGCGAATCCACGTCATCCCGGGGCTCGTCGCGTGGTCTCGGGCCGGGACTTGATCTGGGCTTCTATCGCTCTGGCGCTGGTGGCCGTCGTTGCGTGTAGTAGTGGGTCTGATGCCGACCCTAGTGACCCCACACCCGTTCTGGATGCTGCCGGAGATGCAACGCAGGAATCGTCCGAACGCCCGACCCTGACGAGCACCGACGATTACACGCAGATCAATGAAGAGAACGGTCTCATCACGATCCTCGCCACTACCAATATCGGCGTAGGTCAAGGTCGATTTGCCTTTGTCCTGACGGAGCCGGTCGGACTGGTGAAGTTCCCGGCCGTGGACGTGAAGTCATTCTTTTACCCGACGGGATATGAGGGCGAACGTGAAGGCCCGGTAGAAGAAAAATTCGCCCGATTCCAGCTTTTCCCGTTCGGCACCCAAGGGGTGTACTCGGCCAGTCACAACTTCGACCGCGCCGGGCGGTGGCGCGCTGAAGTGTCGCTGCCCGGTACCGATGGGTCCGGCAGAACAATCGAACACCGGTTCGACGTCAACGAGGTCACCACTTCCCCGGACGTTGGCAGTCGTCCCACGGACGCCCGCAACTGGAGGCTAGACGACGTGGAGTCGGTCAAAGAACTGACGACGGGTTCGCTAAGGGACCTGGAACTGTACGATCTGTCGATTCCTGACGCGCTGGAGTCGGGTCGACCGTTCGCCGTCGTATTCGCCAGCCCCGCGTTCTGCACGACAGCCGTTTGCGGACCGCAGGTCGACGTACTGAGTGAGCTAAACGCCACTTATGGTGACCGCATGGACTTCATCCACGTGGATCTGTTCATCAACCCGCACGAAATACAGGGCGATCTGGACCTCGCCGTGCACACTCCCCTGCTAATGGAATGGGGCCTGTACACCGCCGAGTGGACCTGCGTCATGGATTCCACGGGTACGGCGGCAGGCAGGTTTGAGGGCTTCTCGCCCTACTCAGAGCTGGAAGAGACGATCCTTGAGACACTGGCAGACGCTGGGTAAGGGCTAATCACTTGAGGGTCCTCCCACCGGGGTGAGGACCCTCAAGTGATTAGTATCAGGCGGAAGGCGGAAGGTTCACGCCCAGGATAACCCGCATGTAGTTGACGTTGTGGGCCAGGTAGTCGTCGATGGCCAGGTCGATATTCCCACCGATAGCGTCGTAGCCATCGTCGCCCTCACGGGGGCCGTCCACGTCCAGCATGACCCATCCCTTGAAGCGCTGGTCTCGCAAAAGCTTCATCACGGCCGGGAAGTCCACGCCTCCGCCGCCTAGGTTGTGATAAACGCTGGCTTCGGCATGCTGTGCCCGGCTAGGGGTCGCGTCGTTCCCGCGGTACTTCGCGTATGTGTCCTTCAGGTGCACCTCGGCGATACGGGGCAGGTAGTCGGTCATAACCTCGACTGCATCCATGCCGCCCAGGGTCAGTTGGCCGGTGTCGGGTGTGAACCACACGTAATTGGGATCGGTCAGGTCGAGCATCGCCCGGACCTCATGCTCACGCTCCACCGGGCCCCAGACGTGCGGGTGCGGCGCAAGGCGAATTCCCATTTCCAGGGTTTGTCGACCGATCTCGCTCAACGTATCGGAAACCCTCTTTAACTCGTCGTCCGACGTACCGTCGACCGGGCGAGGGCCCATGTTGACTTTCCACGTCTCACAGCCAAAGGGCTGAAGGAAATCACGAGCGAATACCACGTGGTCTGCGATAGTCTGAGCCGTGTGTTCCGCGTCCGTGAAGTTGGTCGACTGCCCCTTCGCTCCGTTGGAGACATCGATCATGGTCACGCCCGACTCGTCGAACTTCTCCTTGAGCGCCATAGGGTCCGCACGGTGATCCTCGATTTGCTTCGCATACGGCTCGATACCCTGCAATCCTAGGGCGGCGATCCGCTTGATCGCCCACTCAATAGGGTGACGGGCGTCCCACAGTGAGCTGGTAGATCCATATAGGATGTCGGGATTTTGCGGATCCAAGGATTGATGAGATACAGCAGGCATACGGCACTTCCTCAGGCTTGTGATGCGGTCGTGACGGAGTATATCCACTGTCCGTCAGACTGGGGCGATGTCTGTGGAGGGTAAAGAAAGACGGTGTCGAGTCTGTCGGGAATTTGGGATAGACGGGCTAATTACGACTGTGACCCACTTCCGGAGAAGTCGGTCGTATAGTCATCTCCTC
>CAUZRH010000208.1:0-3812 GCA_963582115.1 Dehalococcoidia bacterium | reverse complement strand
CGTGGAAGGTCGACCGGATGACTCTATACATCCCCACTCCGTCGCTTCGTATGGCACCATCTTGGCGTGACTGATGTAGCTCCAATACATACCGACGCTGAGTACCTGGACAACCTGACCCGTAAGATCTTCATCTCGGGCTTTTCCGGTGATCCCGTGAAGACTCGATGGCCCCGTTTTCGGGAGGTTTTCTACGGGTTCGACCCAGGGACGGTTTCGGAGATGCCTGATTTGCTGATCGACTACGTCCAGCAAGATCCGGGCGTCATAAGGAACAAACGGAAGCTAAATGCTACGGTAGCGAACGCGTTGGAGTTCGTAAGCATTGGTGAGGAGTTCGGCTCGTTTCATGCCTACCTGCGCTCCCTTGACGAGCTTCCTTATGAGCGACGGGCGCGTGAGATCAGCAAACGATTCACATCGGTCGGCCCCAATACCGTCTACTACTTTCTTGAGGATGCGGGCGAACCTGTTCCTCCGGTAAAGCCCGAGGGTGTCAAGTCGAAGAAGAAAAAACCGGCCTCAAGGAGCCCGAAACGTGCTAAATGACCTACGTAACGTCCTGAAAATCGGCGTCAATTTAAGCGATGTAGCGGATACCGCAAAGCACGCAAAGATGTCTGAAGACCTTGGGTTCGACTTTGTCGGCGCGGGCGAGCACGTGATGCGTAACAACCCGACCGGCCCGACCCAGCTCGCTCTTTCGGCCCTCGCAGTCGCTGCTGGGGCTACCGAGCGTGTATCACTGCTTAGCTCTATCGTGATCGCACCTCTTCATCACCCGGTGCTGCTGGCGAAAGAGGCGGCGGTGGTGGACCTGGCGTCAGGTGGTCGGCTGATCCTGGGTATCGGCGTCGCAGGGGAGTTCCCGGCCGAGTTTGAGGCGATGGATGTCCCGGTGAATCAGCGAGGTACCCGGACCGACGAGGCTATCGAGGTGGTACGCGCCATATGGGCCGGTCCAGATGCGTTCCACCATGGACAGCGATTCAATTTCGATGGTTTCACAATGTCCCCACCGACCCACAACCCCGGTGGCCCACCGATCTGGGTGGGTGGGCGTGGCGAACCAGCGATTGAACGGGCGACACGCGCCGGGGATGGCTGGCTACCGTATCTCGTCACGCCACCGCAGTACGCCCGTGGCGCCGGTCAGGTGAGGGAGTTGCTTGAGAAGCAGGGGCGCGGAGATGAGTCTGATTTTGGTTACGGTCTCCACCTCATGACTGCGCTTGGCTCTACGCACGAGGATGCTTTGACGAAGGCGGCGAAGGGACTATCGGACGCGTATCGTTACTCCGGTAGCTACGAAGATCTGGCGGAGCGTTATGTGCTTCTTGGGCCGCCGGAGGAAGCGGCAGAACGAATTAACGAGTTCGTTGAGGCCGGTGCCGGTCACATTCTGTTGAGCTGGGTGACGCCGTTCGATCAGATCGATGACCAGATAGCTATCGCCGGGGAAGGCTTGTTGCCTCTGCTGCGGGGCTAAAACGGATACCTTAGTAACTATTCTGGGTACCTGATCGTACTGAACCCGACGAGCCCTTTCAGGACGCCGGGGCTATACCTAGAATAACTTGGTCTCGTGATCGAGCGGGAATCTTGAATCGGGTCTTGAAAAATCGGACCCCAACCAGACGGGGAGAACTTTGGCTGAAGATCAACGTGTTGACCTTGGACTTGTAGATTCAATCAAGGCCGAGACCGTGGGCGAACCGGGACAACGGACCTTTAATATCAACGCCCGTAGTTCTCGTGGGCAGGCGATAGTTTGGATGGAGAAAGACCAGCTCCTCCAACTGGCGCTGGCGATACGTCAACTCTCGGAAGATCAAGAGGCGACGGACTCTCCGGTAGCGTTCATTCCCGAGTATGCCCACACTGGCGACCCCGTTACTGTTGAGTTTAAGGCCGGTGACATGCGCCTTCGCTACGATGGAGCGTCCGATGTCTTTACGATGGAGGCGACGGATCCCAGCAGCGAGGGTGACGACGATTCCGAAGAAGAAGAGCAGGTTGCGGTCCAGTTCAGCTTTAAGCGCTCGGCAGCTGTGGCTATGGCCGAAGAGGCACAGGAGATAGTCGCCGCTGGTCGACCGATCTGTCCTTACTGCCATAACGTCATCGAGCCAGATGGGCACGTTTGTCCCAAGACGAACGGCCACAGCAAGACGGGCATTCCTGCCGAGTAATCAAGTGGGGCATCATTAGTAGCCTCGCCTGTCCCTGACATTAACTGGGAGTCCGGATGACGCTGCAAGACGCTTTCAACGCACCCAGGGGACCTGCCGGACTGGTAGGTCGACCTGAGCAGGAAGTGCTTGAGCTACTACAGACCGCGGAAATCGGTGAAATCGGCCTGCACCCAAACGGTTCAAACTACGTATTTATCGTTCGATTTGAAACAGATCTGGGCGGCGATGTTCCACTACTGGGCGTATACAAACCGCAGTCCGGAGAACGACCTCTCAAGGATTTTCCGCGCGGTCTGCACAGGCGTGAGCGAGCGTCCTATCTCTTGAGTCAGGCCCTGGGATGGCCCGCGATACCGCCGACGGTGATCCGAGAGGGGCCGCATGGAGAGGGCAGTGTCCAGCTGTTCATCCATGCGGATGAGGGAGAGACCTACTTCTCCATGCGGGATGAGGACACCTCACAATTTGAGTCAATCGCCGGGTTCGACATCATCGTCAACAATGCTGACCGTAAGGGTGGCGCATGTCTGAAGGACGCTGATGGCAAAGTGTGGGCCATAGATCAGGGTCTGACCTTTAACCCGTATGCGCGTGTACGAACGGTGATGTTCGAGTTTTGCGGGCAGCCCTTCGGTGCGGAGCTGATCGAAAGCCTGAAACGGCTTCGGCCCCAACTATCGCCTCAAATAGAAGAAAGCTCCGGGCCAGACGCAGCAGTGATTTCCGAACTGAACTCGATGCTGTCTCCGGAAGACATGGATGGCCTATGTGATCGGATCGACATGATCCTTGAGGATCCTACCTTTCCAATGTTGGACGAGTACTACAACGTCCCGTGGCCGCTGGTCTGAGCCTTACTTCCCGAAGGCTTGGACCGCCGAGAACGGAAGCTCAGACACACTCACCGGACCGTGAACGCTATCGAGCGTCATGCCGGGCTCCGCGTGCGCCTTGCGGACGTAAGCCAGAGCGATTGTGCCCCCGAGAGAGGGTGATTCCACGACCGACGTGACACGGCCGATCTCGCGATCATCAACCTTGAGCGGTGTGCCCTCGGACAGGCTAGATCCGGACTGGGTGAGCAGGCCCACGAGTCGTCGCTGGATCTTGTCGTAAGTATCCAGTCGTGCAATCACTTCCTGCCCCATATAGCAGCCCTTGGTGAAGCTGATGTACGACTCAAGTCGCGCCTCAATCGGGTTGGTGTCGTCAGTTATCTCGCCGGATCGGGCGGGTAAACCCTGTTCCACCCGGAGTACGTCGAAAGCGTCCTCGCTGGCGGGTGTGGCACCTGCCGAAACTAGCGCATCCCAGACGTCGCTTATCTGATCGGCGTTCTGGATAAGCACCTCATAAGACGGCAAAGATGGTCCAGGAGTATGTGTGATTTCTACGGACATCCCGGAAATCTCACTGGCAATTACATGATCGAGTTCTGGCAGGTCGATACCAAGATCGGCCGCTTCTGAGCCAGAAATGGTTATCTGACCAGAACCCTCGGTAAATACCGAAAATTTGCAGTCTTCGCCGAAGTTGTATCGGTTCAGCCAGTCGATGACCGAGTTTTCGGCACCGGGACCCGTCATGATCACGCTCTCGGTAGCCGAGCGGCGTGCG
>CAUZRH010000207.1:0-3818 GCA_963582115.1 Dehalococcoidia bacterium | reverse complement strand
CATCCCGCTTGTCGCCGATATCCACTTCCACCACGAACTTGCGCTTGAGTCGGTAAGACAGGGCGTCGACATGCTCAGGCTGAACCCGGGCAACATCCGAGATGAGAGCAAAGTACGTGAAGTCGTGTCCGCCGCCAAAAAGGCCGGGATTCCGATCCGAGTTGGCGTCAACTTTGGCAGCCTCCCGCCGGTCGGGAAGATCGGCATGGCTCGCGGCGGCTCCCGTCTAAGCGACGGCGTCAATCAGCTGGCTAAAGCTGGGGACGATAGTGGATACGCCGCCGCAGATCACATGGTCGCGACGGCCCTCTGGGAGATCGGCATTCTCGAGGCGCTCGACTTTGAAGACATCAAGATCTCGCTCAAGGCATTCGACGTGCCGACCACCCTGGACGCCTACCGCAAACTCGCACCCCTCGTCCCGTACCCGTTCCACCTGGGTATCACAGAAGCCGGAACGCCGTTTGCGGGCGGCATACGGAGCGCCGTCGGGCTGGGCATTCTCCTGTCTGAGGGCATTGGGGACACGATCCGTGTGTCGCTCGCTGGAGACTCCCGCGAAGAGGTCAAAACCGGATTCGAGATCTTGAAATCTCTAAACCTCCGCTCTCACGGCGCCACGCTTATCGCATGCCCCAGTTGTGGGCGTGCAGACGTAGACGTATTGAAGTTGGCCGGGGAGGTAGACGAAGCCTTGAAGGGCGTCAAGACAGACCTCAAGGTCGCCGTGATGGGTTGCGAGGTCAACGGACCGGGCGAGGCGAAGGACGCCGACATCGGTATTGCAGGCGGCAACGGACGCGCTGTGATCTTCCGCAAAGGCCAGAAGACCAACATCGTGCCCGAGTCCGACATGCTGGAAGCCCTTATGGCCGAGGTCAACAAGGGCTGATAGCCGGTAAATCTCACTGAATGTCGACGTATCGGGGTGCGAAATTTCACCGGAAACGCAATTTAATCAGCACACGCTCACAAAACCCGTGCCCGTAAGGGGCCTAAAATACCCGTCCTGAGATCAAACCGCATCCCAGCCCGCCATATGAAAAGGCAGCCCCAATGCGCTTAAGCCGCTCCTTCGGAAAGACCCTGCGTCAGGCGCCCTCTGACGCCGAAACCGCATCGCACCAGTACCTGACACGCGCCGGATTCGTACAGCAGGTCGCCGCTGGTATCTACAGCTACCTGCCGCTTGGCTGGCGCAGCCTCACCAAGATCTCCAACATCATTCGTGAGGAGATGGATAGCGCCGGGGCACTGGAAGTACGGATGCCGGTTGTACAGCCACGTGAGCTCTGGGAGCAGTCAGGTCGGGCCGAGACATTTCAGCCGCCACTGGCGTCCCTGAAAGACCGTCGAGATCGAAATATGGTCCTCGCTCCGACTCACGAGGAAACGACTACCTTCATGGCCGCCGCCAACCTCGAGAGCTACCGTGACCTGCCCTTCAACCTTTATCAAATACAGACCAAGTTCCGTGACGAGGCCCGCCCGCGCGCAGGCCTTTTACGCGTCCGAGAGTTCGAGATGAAGGACGCCTACTCGTTCGACAGGGACGAAGAGGGCCTGGACGCTAGTTTCCAGGTGATGGCCGATGCGTACCACCGCATCTTCACCCGAGCCGGAATCGACGTGCGCATGGTCGAAGCTGACAGCGGACCAATCGGTGGTAAGGACTCGAACGAGTTCGTACTGCTGGCCGACTCTGGAGAGGACACGATCTTCGTCTGCAGCGACGACAACTGTTCGTACGCCGCTAATGCGGAGAAAGCTGAGTTCGCCAAGCCCGCCGCACCGCAAGAAGACGCATCCGATCTTGAAGAGGTCCACACGCCGGAAATCAAGACCATAGAAGCGCTGGCAAGGTTCCTTGATGTGCCGGTGAGCAAGACGGTGAAGGCTGTTTTCTACGCACCGGAGACCTCAGAAAACGACGAGATCATCTTTGTCTCCATACGTGGTGACTTGGAAGTAAACGAGACCAAGCTCCGGAACGCAATGGGCGGCACGGAGCCGCGCCTCGCAACGCCTAGAGAAGTGGCGGCCGCCGGACTCGTAGCTGGATCCGCCTCTGCCATCGGCTTAGACGCAGCAGATGGCCCCCGCTCCCGCGTCAAGATCACGAGCATCTTCGACGACTCGGTCGTCAACTCCCCAAACTTGGTCGCCGGAGCCAATAAAACGGACTACCACTTCATGAACGGCAACTATGGCCGCGACTTCAGTGCAGATATCGTAGTGGATATCGCAATGGCGAGCGAAGGCGACGCCTGCCCCAACGACTGTGACGGGCATCTCGTGGCACACCGTGGCGTCGAAGTTGGACACATCTTCAAACTCGGCACCGGCTACTCGGAGTCGATGGGCGCAACTTTTGTCGATGAAGACGGCAAAGAAAAGCACCCGCTAATGGGCTGCTACGGGATCGGAGTCGGTCGCTTGCTGGCCGCGACCATCGAGGCCAACCATGACGACAAGGGGATGATCCTGCCGAAGGCCATCGCCCCGTACGCGGTTTACCTGGCTGGCTTGAACACCAACGACGAATCCGTGGTCGCGGCCGCCGACAAGTTCTACGACGAGCTACAGGATGCCGGAATCGAAGTGCTGTACGACGACCGCATCGAGCCACCGGGCGTCAAGTTCAACGACGCCGACCTGTTGGGTCTCCCCTTACGGGTAGTCGTGAGCGCACGCGGGATCAAAAACGGCCAGATTGAGATGAAGCGCCGTGACGCGGATGACGCGACCATGGCCCCGCTGGACGAAGGCGTAGAGGCGGTGAAAGCGGCCCTATAGGGCTAGACGCGAAAACCCCCTCTCCCGGCGGGAGAAGGCCTTGTACATCAAGGGAGAGGGAGAAGTCGGGTCTTCGCAATAACGACTCTCATAGCGTGCCGATGTACCAGTAAAGATCCCTCGTCTTCGCTCGGGATGACTAACGGATCCTGCTGGGGTGAGGGAGAAGGCCCAACATCCGGAGGCGCTCAACACACTAGTGCGCTTTTCGCCAATCCTTTGAGTTACGTGACCAGTAACTCTTCACCCAGCGATGACCAAAACCGATGATCTGTAGCCGATCACCGTCAGGTATGCTCTGCACGCCACTTTCTGGTTCCTAGGTTCTCATTCTTGAATTCTGGGGCCGGGATCAACCCGCTTTTCTAGATCGAAAACAAAATTACATAAAGGACGAATGCCGTGTACCTGATTCGCAGAATCTTTAACGCCAAGCCCGGCGAAGCGCGTAATGTAGCGATTCTGCTGCAGGAGCAGGCGCAGGCGTACCGGGATGCCGGACAGCGCAGCGAGTTCAGGGTGTCGTACAACGGCGCCACACTCCCGGGCGACCAGAATGTCGTCGTCCTTGACTGGACGGACGATTCCATCATGTCGCCGGGCAGAGAAGGCAACGACCTGCCGCAGGCTGCTCTCGATCTCGGCGCGAAGATCCGTCCTCTAGTTGAAAACCAGCGGATCGAGTTCATGGAGTTGCTGGACTCTCCCAAAAACTAGAGCAGATAACAGCTAGAGACCAGGCCCGGACCAAACATATGCCGACAATACTCATCGCCAACGCCACGATCGTCACCGGCGACCCGGAGCGCAACGTCATCCACGACGGAGCGATCGCCGTGACGGACGGTGTGGTTGCGGCGGTGGGTTCCACGACCGACCTGCTGGCATCCAATACGGGTGCTGACGTGATCGATGGTCGGGGCAAAGCGGTGTTCCCGGGCCTGATCAACTGCCACGCCCACCTGCTCAATGTCCTGTCCCGCGGCATCACGGAGGACTTCGGCTTCCCGCCGGATCTACCG
>CAUZRH010000206.1:0-3831 GCA_963582115.1 Dehalococcoidia bacterium | reverse complement strand
ATGCTCGGCTCAAATCAGAAATCTCTTGCTCGAACAGCCACTTCACGTAGCCGTCGTAGTCCGTGCCGAACTGGCCCCATGTGGTGCGCCATTCGACGGGAGTGTTCCGGGTGCCACGTCCCATCCCCGCGTTGATCTCCCAGGAGTTGGCGATCCACTTCTCTATGAATTCTTTGTCTTCCCAGCCGTTCTCGATGATCAGCCGAATGATCGCAAGATGCAGAGCGGTGTCGCTGCCGGGTATGACTTGCAGGTGGAGTCCGCCACGTTCTTCTGCCCAGGCCACACCCTGCGTACGGCGCGGCGTGGCGAAGATCAACTTCTTGGGGTTGCCCGTCATGATCCATTCGGTAAACAGGACGGTCTTCGTCTCGAACGGATCGGTCCCCGACAAGAAGATCACCTCTGCCTCGCCCCAGTCCTTGTAACTGGCGCTGAACGCGATGATGCCGGAGTCGCTCAGTCCCGGCGTGTCTGAACCGGGTCCGGGCTTGTCGTGCGGCGCGTAGGCGGGAGTGTGGACGGACCTGAACGCCAGTTTTGAGATGGCGTAGGTGTTCTCGAAGTAGTTATAGGAGTAGGTCTTCATCCCCCATGCGGACACGCCATGGGTGTCGATGACGTGTCTGGATACGCGCTGCATGACCTCTATTGCGTCGTCCCAGGAGACCGGTACGAGCTCGCCGTTGACCCGCATCAGGGGCGTTTTTAGCCGATCAGAGGTCGGGCCATCAGGGTTGTATATCTTCCCCGCGAGGGTGCCGCCGCGGATGCTGTGATTACCGCCGCGGTTGACCACCGTGGCGTTGGGGTCTGGCTGGACGACGACGTGGTGGCGAACGCCATCGATCAGGGTGAAGTTGTGCTGGTTTGGGCTGATCCATGTCATGCCGGTGCCGACGGGGAAGTCTTCACCTAGCGCGTTCTCGGAAGCGTTCACACCACCCTCGACTCCGTCCGGCCAGGTGAAAACGCGGTAGCCACAGCCGACGACGCAGTAGTCGCAAGCTGTGGTGGTGACGCGTGCGTCTACTGGCGGCAGAGGTACCCGGGTCTGCGGAACGTAATCGGCCATTCAGGCACTACCTTCTCTGTAAATGTTTCCGGATATTTTTAGCGTGAGAACGCTCACTGGATCACCTCATACGGTGGAAGTTCTGGCTCTTCGATGATGATCGGATCACCGGTAAGGGAGAGCAGGAAGGCCAGCAGATCGGCTTTGTCCTGGTCTGAGAGCCCAAGGGGCCGGAGTAGTGGGTCCAGGTTTTCAGATTCACCGCCGCCGGCGTCGTAGAAGTCGATTACGTCTTCCAGTGTGGCGAACGCACCGTTGTGCATATACGGAGCGGTCTGGCCAAGTTCTCTCAGTTGGGGTGTCCTGAACTGCCCAAAGTCGGTGTCGTTCTTGGTTACAAGGAACAGCCCAGGATCGTCCGTGGCGGTCTTGTACATCTCCTCTGAAACGCCGCGGGCGTGCAGCTGATAGCGGAACGTGATTTCCCGGACAGGGTCGTTCAAGAACTCTTCCGGCTCTGGAATACCCAGTGAGTGATAGTCCTGGTCCGTGAAGAGCCGGCCTTTGTGGCACGCCGAACAACTCGCCGTAGTCGTGAACAGGCTCAGACCGCGAAGAGCGGAGTCAGACAACGCAGTCTCGTCGCCCTCCATGAATCGATCGAATGGCACGTTGGTAGAGAGGAGGGTCGATTGAAAAACGGCGATGGCGCGCGATGCGTTGTCAAACCAGGGGCCGCCGGGGCCGAATACGTCTTCAAAGCGTTGGACGTACTCCGGGATCTGACGCAGTCGCTCTTCCAACATCACCGGATCCATGTTCATGGCTACTGCACCCTTCATCGCTCCCTGCGCCTGGAGGTCAAGCCGGAGTGCTTTGCCGTCCCAGTCCAGCTTGGGATGAAAGGCGGAGTTGATCACGGTTGGCGTGTTACGCCAGTGGACCGCTCCTGAGTACCCGAAACTCAGCGGGATACCGTCTCCCCAACCCTGGGATGGCTGGTGGCATGTAGCGCAACTGACGGCCGAGTTCATCGACAGTCGAGGGTCAAAGAACAAGAGACGGCCGAGATCGGCCTTCGCATCGCTGTACGGGTTGTCCTCCGGGAGAGCGACCTCGTCCAGTACGTCGAAACCGAGGACGCGCGCCTGGAATGCTGTGAGGGGAATGAACGCGTCGTCGGCGCTTGAGGGCGTAGGTGACGGCACGACTGCGGTCGTATCCGGGTCATCGCCCCCGCCCCGGAAGAGCACTGCAATCACGATGACGGCAACCAGCACTATACCGATGCCGGACCCTATCGCGAACCGTCGCGTCTGGATCGACATCAGCGATCATCCTGACGCTGTTCAGAGGATTGGATTATGGCGGTGCTGCACATCGTCATATTCTTGTGGTTCCGACTATCTAGGAGGTGACCTGATGGGGTGCGCCCATCGAATCACCGGAGGGTATGTCTGGTTCAGTCGCAGCCAGTACTCTGTACGGTGGTTCACACTAACATCTGGGCGTCGGTTGGGCCTACCTGACTACGTGGTTTCTTTTGCCGATAGGACTTCGACCAACGGCGTCCCATCGCTCCACCCAGTTGACGACGCCTATACGTTCAGCCCACGCGTCGTACTCACGTGACATAGCTAGGAGGCGATCTCGTTCGCCAGCGGCACGATTACTTAGCTCGGTACGATCGTCTGAGATGTTGTACAGCTCCCATGCGTCTGGATACTCAGCGACCAGCTTCCAGTCGCCGTCGCGCATGGCGCGGTTACCTTCGTGCTCCCAGTGGATCGGCGACTCCCGTTCCCACTTGGGATTGCTAAACGACGGAACAAGGCTTTCGCCTTCTAACGGCTTTGTGTCGTGGCCGTTGTTTTCTGCCGGGTAACTTGCGCCTGCGGCTTGCAGGCAGGTCGGCATGATGTCGATCAGGTGAGCCGGAGAGTGGATAGTCTCGTGGGACTTGATGCCGTCCGGCCAGTTGATGACAAGGGGCGTCGAAATACCACCCTCATGGGTCCAACGTTTGAATAGCCTGAACGGGGTGTTGGATGTGTTGGCCCAGGGTAGGTCGTAGCTCTGGAAGGTGTCCTGGCCGCCGGGCCTAAGGTCCGGGATGTTTCCGACCGTGGCCCGGGATCCGTCCACGTTCGGAGTGTTGAACTGGCCGTAGTTGGGGCGGTTTGAGTCTTCCGCACAGAACTCTGCGCAGCCGCCGTTGTCCGCCATGAACATCACCAGCGTGTTATCGGCCACGCCCTGGGCTTCAAGTTGCGCCATGACCCGACCGATTCCCTGGTCCATACGGTCTATTTGCGCCGCGTAGACGGCCATGCGCAAATCTTCCCAGTCATGGTTCGGGGCGTCTTCCCATGCCGGGGAATCCGGGTCACGCTTGCTGATCTCCCATTTTGGGTCGACAAGCCCCAGAGATCGCATCTGCTCGTGGCGCGAAGTCCGTAGGTCGTCCCAGCCTCCCCGATATTTGCCCTCGTAACGGGCGATGTCATCTTCGAACGCGTGCAGGGGCCAGTGCGGTGAGGTGTACGCCATGTACATAAAGAACGGTTTATCGGACTCGGCGTTGTCTGAGATCATCTCGATGGCGTGATCGGTTATGGCGTCCGTGTAGTAGAAGTCTGGCGAGTCGGGCTGGATTAGCGTTTGGTCTTCCATCAGGGTGGACGGATTCCAAAAGCTGCCCGCTCCGATGAGCGTGCCGAAGAACTTGTCGAATCCACGTTGTCGTGGTGTCGGAGAGCCGGATTCGCCGGGCGTCCAAGAGTCGGGATTTTGCAGGTCGTAGGGTCCGCCGACGT
>CAUZRH010000205.1:0-3837 GCA_963582115.1 Dehalococcoidia bacterium | reverse complement strand
TCGGTATACAGTTCCTACTACTTGAGCTCTACCTCGGCATCATCATCGGCGGGGTGGTCGGCATTGGAACGCTACTTGCCCGCGGGTTCGGCGTACGCCAGACCCTGATCCCTTACGGGCCAAGCCTCGCCGTGGGCGAACTGATCGCAATGTACGCAGGAAGCGTTATCACTGACTGGGCCTACCAAACCCTGTAGTTCCGGAGTTCCACAGACAGCTATTGTTCAAAAATACTGGTCTGTATAGTTGTGCTAAGCGCATCCCTTGACGGCACCTTTGGAGTCTATTGGGCGAGAGCGTCACCCCCACGTAAGCCAGTAGGATCCATGAATGTCACTCGATCAGGTCACACCGACCAAAGCGCTTGACGCGCCCATCACATTTACCATCTGGTATGACTACATCTGACCGTGGTGCTACATCGGGCTGGTACGGCTCGACAGACTGGCAACCGAGTTCAACATCGAGTTCGAATACAAGGCCTTCATGCTCCACCCGGAGATCCCGCCAAAGGGCAAGATTCGTGAGCCACGGCCCGGAGAGGCTGAGGGCGGCCTGAGCCCCCGGATCGCAGCACTGGCCGAAGAAGAAGGCATAGTGATGCGACGGGCGAAGCTAACGCCGTACACGATCCACGCGCAGGCCGTGACCGAGTACGCAAAGCGGTTCGGAAAGGCCGATGAGTTTCACCACGCCGCGTACAAGGCGTTCTGGGAGGACGGCGTCAATCTGGGCGAATTCGACGTACTGGCCGATATCGCTACCGGCGTCGGGCTGGACTGGGACGATATTCTTCCAAAGCTGGAGAGCCGCGAGTACGATCGTTTGATCCAGGATCAGTTCGATGAAGGCATGCAGCTAGGCGTGTCCGGTGTCCCGGGCTTCCTTATCGACGAAAAGTTCTGGTTTACCGGTGCGCAGCCGATCGAGATGTTCCGCCTGGCCGCCAAGAAGGCGCTCGAGATCAGGGAGCCGGAGCAGGACAAGGGACTCGGCATAGGCATACAGACAGGCGAAGTTTAAGTAAGAGCCATGTGCCCCACGTTGTAGGGGCCTATGACTATCCTCCCTTTGGATCGATGCCAATCGATCCCCCGGCGCGCGTCTCATATCCACGCGAGTTCGCGATCCGAACGACAGCTAACAACAAGTTATCCTGAGCTACAGCGAAGGATCTCGTCGCCGCTCCGTCACAAGAATATCGATCGTACACGACGTCATTACGCGACGAGATTTTTCGTCGCAAGTTCCTCAGAATGACTATTGAAGGCACCCCAGTGGAGCGTTATTGACAGCGCCAGTGGCCTGAGGCTGTCGAGGGCCGAGTTCCTACTAGTGGCCCTATCGGAAGCGATCGCTCACCCGTGCTATTTCCACGCGCCCCATAACAGGCGCATCATTCAGATCGTCTGCCCTCGTCCGCGTTTCATCCAGCAACTCAGGAGACCAGCATGCCCGTCCGTCCGCCACTTGAAGGTGTCAGAATCCTGGCTATCTCGCAGTTCGGCGCCGGGCCGTTTGGCACCACGGTGCTGTCCGATATGGGCGCTGAGGTCATCAAGATCGAAGACCCGGGTGCCGGTGGCGACGTCGCTCGCTACGTCCCGCCGTTTGAGATAGACCGCGATTCCCTCTACTTTCAGGCGTTCAACCGGGGCAAGAAGTCAATCACGCTGAACCTGCGTACCGAAGCCGGGATGGCGGTTCTTCACGACCTCGTGAAAGAATCCGATGGCGTCTACAACAACCTCCGTGGCGATCTCCCGGCAAAGCTGGGACTCGACTACGACGCACTCGGCAAGTTCAACGAGAAGGTCGTTTGCTGCTCACTCTCCGGCTTTGGTTCCACCGGTCCACGAGCTGCAGAGCCCGGCTACGACCACTTGATCCAGGCCTACGCCGGGTACATGTCGCTTACCGGCGAGCCGGACGCGCCTCCTGCCAAGTGCGGCGTCTCGATCATCGATTTCGCCGGTGGCTACGCCTCAGTCCTTGGCCTGATGATCGGACTGTTTGACGCCCAGCGGACGGGCAAGGGCCGCAACGTGGACGTCTCGTTGCTCGATACCGGCATCGCCATGCTGTCGTACTTCGCCTCATGGACCCTGAACCGCGACTGGGAGCCGACCCGGCAGGAAAATTCCAGCCACCAGACACTTCTGCCCTCCCAGAATTTCCGCACTCGGGACGGCTGGATAGTTGTGTTCTGCGCCAAAGAGAAGTTCTATCAGAACCTTGTGGAGGCGATGGGACGACCCGACATGGTCACCGACCCACGATTCGCTAACTTCGCTGCCCGACTGAAGAATCGTGACGAGTTGCTTGCGGAGCTTGAGAAAGAGTTCGCCAAAAGAGATACCGACGATTGGCTCGCCGACTTTCGCGGCTCTGTACCGTGCGCACCGGTCAACTCAGTGGCCGACGCCCTCCAGGATCAGCAGGTTCTTGCCCGCAAGATGATTATTGAAATCGAACATCCCGGATATGGGACGATCAAACAGGTGGCATCGCCGATCAAGACAGAAGGCATGATCGAACATCCGACGCCCGGCCCTGGTCTTGGAGAGCACACGGATCAGGTTATGACCGAAGTACTTGGTTATTCGACCGATCAGGTGTCATCACTGCGTGCAGAAGGCGCGTTCGGGAAGTAGATTGGCCGAATCGATTTAGCGGAACGCGCATCAGATTTCAGGTACGGTTAGCGCACGGGCATACAGCAGCGTCCACGGCCCAAAAGGAAACTTCTTTGCAGATCCTGATGACGGATGAAGCTAGGGATCACATCCGTGATCTTGGCCGCCCTATCGCACTGGACTATCTCTCCGCCATCGGCTGAGGTGGCCACGCCAAGGTGTCTGTAGACACCTACGCCCGTAAGAACAATCTGAATTTTTATGAGTACCTCAAATACGAGGGCGCGGAAATTCTGGTCGCCAAAAACCTGGTGTCAAAGGCGGCCGGAGTGTCGCTTGAGCTGAAGAAGTTCCTAATGTTCAAGTGGATCAAGGTAAATGCGGCCCTGTACGGCCACTCCACCTGAAGTACCAACCACTAGCGACCGTGTGTCGCTGAACATGTCTGCCCTCAGGAGTTTCAAGTGGCCTCAGGCGGACGGTCCGACTAACCCGGACGTTCCCAACTCGACAGTTCGTCGGAAATCTCGACCGGGATCGTAGTTGCTCCGGTGATCAGCTGCACCGACTCCGGAAGTCGGGAAAGTTCCGTTTTCGCCTGTTCACGAATCCCCGCAAGCATTGGCAATTCGCTTCGCGATCTGCCGTCTCGCATCACTTCGTGCAGTAGCGGCGTGGCATCCGGTTCTGGTGTGTCAGCAGCCGACGATGTCAGGTGGTCGTGCGCCACCCTTCCATCGCCCTCGCCGAAGCACCGCCAGACCTGCTTGGCTCCCGGTAACGTCCGTTTGCCGGTGCTGTTCTTAGCGACGCCCCGCCCGGCATACGAGACCTGCTTGTACGCGGCGTCTGACCACGGGGCATCCGCCGAAACGCCCGCTTTCGTGCCGACCCCGTATGCATCGATCGGAGCCCCGGCCTTCGACAGTTCCCTGACAGAGAACTCGTCCAGTCCTCCGCTAGCCACGATCTGGACATCGGGCAACCCCGCCTCATCAAGCATCATCCGGGCCATTCGGGACTGGACGTCCACGTCACCGCTATCAAGCCGGATGCCGACCAGCCTGCTGCCGCGTGACTCAAGCTCGTGAGCGACGGTGATCGCTGCCTCTATCCCGCCTGCAACGTCGTATGTATCGACCAGCAATGTGGTCGAATCCGGGAACGCATCGGCGTAGGCCCGGAACGCTTCGAGCTCGGT
>CAUZRH010000204.1:0-3864 GCA_963582115.1 Dehalococcoidia bacterium | reverse complement strand
TGATAACGGGGCAGTCGACTCTGCGTGAAATCGATCTCAAGATCAGTCTTCTCGGCGATCAGTCCACTGTTTGAGATCGCCTCCGGGTGTTCCGGGAACAGGGCAGCCATCTCGGCCTCGGACCGAAGGTAGAAGGTCGGGTCCTCCATCTTCATCCGTTTCGTATCCGAGACCAGCGAATTGGTCTGGATGCACAGTAGGATGTCGTGCAGTTCGTGATCCGAAGGGTTCGTGTAGTGGTTATCGTTTGTGGCGACCAGCGGCGTCCCGGTTTTCGCGGCCAGCTCGAACACGCCCTTGTTCATTGTGAGCTGCTCAGGAATCTTCTCGTGCCACATTACTTCCAGGTAGTAGTCGTCGCCGAACACCTGCCGGTACCAGTCGACCGTCTCCCGGGCCTTGTCCATCTGGCCTTTGACGATGTGGCTGCCGACCTCGCCAGACAGACAACCGGAGAGTATTACGAGACCCTCAGAGTGCATTTCAAGTAACTCTCGGTCCATGCGCGGTCGGTAGTAGAAGCCTTCCATTTGCGCTTTGCTGGCGAGTTTGAGCAAGTTGCCGTAGCCAACCTCGTTCTTGGCCAGCACCGTCATGTGATACGGGGATCGGTCGACCGGATTTCGGGTCAGCCGACTGTTCTGCGCGACATAGCCTTCCATGCCGATGATCGGTTTGATTCCGACGGCCTTGCAGGCGCGGTAAAAATCGATAGCGCCATACATCACGCCGTGGTCGGTGAGGGCTAGCGCGTTCTGACCGAGTTCGGCGGCGCGCTGGGCCATTTCTTCGACGGAACTCAGCCCATCGAGAAGGCTATATTCGGAATGATTATGGAGATGTGTGAACAAGGCGCGACCAAGAGCTTTGCGTACCCGTATGTACGACCCATGTGTACGAGAGGATCGGACGGGCAGGCGACCGGCCGATTAAAGGGACTCCCAGGCGCGGAACCGCCCACCCCCCGGCGGAAGCCCCGACTGTCACTGGGTGCTGGGACTATAGCCCGTGGACGGGTCGCGCGTCGAGACCCAGATTCCCCTAAATGTTGTTGAGAACAGGCGCCTTATCACCACAAGTTGTGGATAAGTGCCCGGACATGGCATGAGCGATCGGTGTCGTTCATATCCTAGAAGCTGTCAACCAGAGACACACCCAAAGCTAACGCCGTAATAAGAAGACCTATTCCAAATACAAGACTGAGCCAGAACCACATGACCGCTGCGGATGAACTGGTTCCCGGCAGGTCATCTACTTCCGAGCCGGCCTTAACAACATACGTCCGCATCCACTTGTCGTGCCAGGTCTGTCTGTCTGGGTCTGAGTACGCGGTCCAGAAGCCAACGCCTATAGCGAGGAAGCTGATTATCGACGCCAGACCGCGGGTCCACATGTGATAAAAACCGGCAACCTCACCGGTATCTCTGACCACCCTTATACCCAGTAAGCGCGCCCCAACGTCCTGTCCACGTCGATAGAGCACGAGCGTCCATATGAACAGGCCAAGAGATATCGCCCAACCAATAACAGGGATCCCGCCAATCATCTGAACGGCGACGTTGTTGATCAGCCAGGAGCCGGTTCGAGTCCCCATTCCGGTCAACTCGCCCGGAATGGCCGAGCTGCTGGACGGTATCGTCGACTCCTGGGAACCGTACTGGTCGGGCCGGGCAGTCGGTTCAGGCCGTTCAGGCTCGGAAGGAGGTTCAGAATAACTGGCCGCTTCGTACAGAATTTTCGACTCCGCCGGGACTTTCGAATCTTCTGGCACCGGTGCGCCACATTCTCGGCAATAGTTAGCACCTGGCGCGTGGTGAGCACCGCATTCGGCGCAGACGCTGGAGGGGGACGTCAAGACCGTTCTCCGCCCGCTATTCCCATTCGTTGTTCTTCAGATCGCCGACGCAGGTACAAGTTACTCAGCAAACTTCCGGAGCACGACACAGGCGTTCTGCCCGCCGAAGCCGAAGCTGTTGGATATGACCGTCTTGACGTCCGCTTTTCGGGCTACGTTTGGCACGTAGTCCAGATCGCAGGCCGGGTCCGGGTTTTCGTAATTGATCGTCGGGTGAATTACCCCGTCACGAATCGTTCGGATCGCCGCCGCTGCTTCAAGTCCACCGGAAGCGCCAAGTGAGTGGCCGATCATCGACTTGGTCGAACTGATAGGAGTCGCCGCCGCGTGCTCACCGAACACGGTCTTGATGGCCTGCGTCTCGGCGGCATCGTTTACCGGCGTGGAGGTGCCGTGGGCGTTGATGTAATCAACATCACCCGGACCGATCCCTGCATCGTTCAACGCCATCTGCATCGCTCGTACCGCCCCTGCGCCGTCTTCCGGCGGGTGGACCAGGTGATGAGCGTCAGAAGTCACGCCCCAGCCCGCAAGCTCACCGAGAATCGTTGCGCCCCGGTTCTGCGCATGTTCAAGATCTTCCAAAATCAGCAGTCCAGAACCCTCGGCGGGAACAAACCCGTCACGATTAGCGTCGAAAGGCCTGCTCGCCTTCTCCGGGTCATCGTTACTGCTCGTGGACAGGGCGTGGATCGTGGAGAACCCGCCTAGTCCGATTTCACAAATCCCGGCTTCTGCGCCACCCGCCACCATGACGTCAGCACCACCGCGCCGTATCACCTCGGCCGCCTCGCCAAGTGCCTGCGTACCGGCAGCACACGCCGTGATCGTGGTCCCGATATATCCGGTGGCTCCGTAAACACGGCTGACGTTGGCCGCCGCCATGTTCGGCAGCATCATCGGGATGTAGTAAGGCGAAATACGAGTGCCGCTGCGCTTCACCATGACCCGGGCGGCTGCTTCTGTCTCCGGATATCCGCCGATGCCAGTCCCGAGAAGCACGCCGAAACGGGTTCGCTCTTCTTCAGACACGCCTTCAAGCCGTTCGAACCCGGCCGATTCATAAGCCTCGGCCGCCGCAGCTACAGCTAATTGTGAGAATCGAGCCAGCCTGCGGGACTCTTTGCGGTCCATGTAGTCCGTTGGGTCAAAATCCTGGACCGTCGCGCCGATTCGGCACGGATAGTCGTCGATATCCTCAAGCGGGAGCGGCGTCACGCCTGATTTCCCCATCTTGAGGGCGTCCCAGAACGTATCAACGTCGTGCCCGATAGCCGAAATGACGCCGATCCCGGTAACTACGACTCTGCGTCTTCCGTTGCTGTCCGTCATCGTGTTCTCACCGAGCCCTGAAAATCGATTTCTTGGTTTGAGGAGGTTTACGGAGTGCCATCAGATGCATCAGGGGCGGGTCGGCCCCCGGGATCTGCTGACTGGTCTGCTACGAGCGAATTGAGATTGGCTACCTCGTAAGTCGGCATCATCTCGCCGCGCATGTCCGGGTATATTTCCGGCGCTATCGAAAGGATTGTTTCTCGTACCTCGGCCGCTACAAATAACGAGCCGGTAGCAACGATCACGTCTCCGGTAGATGCGATAAGTCGTGCCTCTCGCAACGCACTCGCAACATCAGATGTGACCGCGGCAATCGAGACATTATCGCGCCGAAGGGCTTCCGCCACCGTTTCAGCGGCAACCGCCTTTGGGTGGCGTGTCCGAGTCACGATCACCTTCGGCTGAAGCCGGGAAAATTCCCGGGCCGTTGCAGCAAAGTCGTGCCCGCCCGATCCGGCGTACACAAGGATCGTTTGGTTGCCAGATCGGCTACTAGATGGGAACAGCGATTCCAGCGTGTCCATGAGTGCGGCCGCAGAAGAACTGTTGTGTGCGCCGTCCACAATTATCTGGACTGCGTCATCCGGGGATGTCAGCACCTCGGCTCGCGCCGGCCATCGGACAGAGGCGATGCCATTTGAGACGTGTTCAGCGCTGATCGTCAGGCCACGTTG
>CAUZRH010000203.1:0-3912 GCA_963582115.1 Dehalococcoidia bacterium | reverse complement strand
AGACCGGAACGCATGGCATCAGTGGTGTTGCGACCGATGGCCTTATCCGGCGCTTGCAGATCGACACGCCTTAACTGTGAAGTGCCCCTGAACAGCGCCTCGGCTGCCAGAGTCATTCCCGGCGCTATGGCTCCACCCAGGTACTCAGCGTCACCGCTGATGGCGTCAAATACCGTGGCCGTGCCAATGTCCACGATGATGCACGGCCCACCGTACAGCTTGTAAGCGGCGACGGCATCGGCGATCCGGTCCGTGCCGACGTCTTGAGGCCGGTTGTAGTTAATCTTGATGCCAGTCCGAGTCCCAGGCCCAACGACCATCGGGGCCGAACCCAGCATGTCAGTTAGAGCGGACTCGATAGCACCTGTAAGCGGCGGGACGACGGAACACATAACCGCCGTCGGGAAATCAGATGGCTCTACGTTTTTAGAACGCAACATTCCCTGCAGAAGTAGGTTGTGTTCGTCCGCTGTTTTCCGTGCATCGGTCGCGAATCGCCACGTTGCGATCAGGCGTGCGCCATCGAAGGCCCCGATTGTGACGTTTGAGTTGCCGACGTCGACGGCGAGCAGTTTTGCCACGATATGCCGATGATATCAGCGGTTGACGGGATACTCGCCGTCAGTTCGCTAGTTGTTTGAGCGCCTGAGGCAGAGAGTCCAGCACGTCACCGGCCACCATAGCGACCTCGCCGACGTTGCATCGGGCAAACTCACCGGCCTGCCCGTGAACGTAAACGCCCAACGAAGCTGCATCGAATGGTTCCATCCCCTGCGCTAGGAATCCTGCGATCAAACCTGCGAGCACGTCCCCGGTTCCACCGGTGGCCATACCGGGGTTGACCCATGGGCTGATTGCCGTGCGACCGTCCGGGTGGGCGACGACGGTGCAGGCACCCTTGAGCACGACGATGTGACGCCAGGTCTCGGCGGCAGCGCGTGCGCTGTGGACGCGGTCACGCTCGACATCTTCGACATTCGATCCACGAAGGCGCGCCATCTCGCCGGGATGTGGCGTCAGTATCGCCGGACCGCGAATACGTCGCTGCCAATCGTCGACCGAGGCGAGCGAGTTAAGAGCATCGGCGTCGATCACAAGACGCGGACCTTCCCGCCGGTCTAACAGGACCGAGCGTGCGAACTCGATGGAGGAAGGTGTCTGGCCCAGTCCGGGTCCAATCAAGAGGGAGGTTGCTGCACGAGCCGCATCGGTGACCTGGACTGCGGCAACCCCGGAATCGATCACGTTGCGTCCGTGCTCTACGAGCGGGATGTAGGTGGATTCTGCAAGCCGGGTGGCGATCAGTGGATAAATTGTGTCCGGAAGTGCCAGCGTAACCAGCCCTGCGCCTGAACGACCGGCGGCGGCAGCGGATAGATACGCCGCTCCGACGTAATTTTCAGAACCGGCGACTATGAGCGCACGACCAAATGTCCCCTTGTTCGATCGTGGAGGACGTGCCGGAACGATCCTCGACATGGCCCTGTTGGTCATTAATTCGGTCGGCACCTGGATATCCAGACCGTCCGGGATTCCGATGTCCAGGCATCTCCACGTAGAGCGGCTTGGATCCAGGAATAGGCCGATCTTAGGGCGACCAAGAACAAAAGTTTCGCTGGCCTCTAGTCCGTTCGGGTCCAGGTGTCCGGTGTCCGTGGACATGCCGGTTGCAACATCAACCGCCACTATCGGTGCATTGGCGTTGTTACGCACTACACGTAGTAGATCGGACAAAGGTGACTCTATCGGGCGGCCCCGTCCCGTACCCAGGACTGCGTCAAGAATGATCGTGGCTTCGGAAGTGGCCTCAGTAAGTTGGGCGTGGTCGCCGTCGTCAAGCGCGTGGATGATCGTTACCCCGGCGGCGACGGCCATGTCTCGTTTTTCGTCCTCCGCAGGTCTGGCCGTCATTATGTATGCAGTAACGGTGACACTGCGCTCCGCAAGGTGTCGCGCAGCCACAAGGCCGTCGGCGCCATTGTTACCCGGCCCCACCAGTACAAGTGCCGGGCCACTGCCGGATGACGGCAATCTGTCTCTCAACTCCTCTGCTATAACCTGTCCGGCGTTCTCCATGAGCGTGTCGAGAGAGACGCCTGCACGTACAGAAGCCTGTTCAAGATTCCGCATTTGACGGGTTGTAACAATCTTCACTCCGTAATCGCCTTTCCGTCTATTCCGGGTGCGCTGGTTTTGGCTATCCCGGCTGCGCCGCCGCTGGTCGTCTCGGCCACCACGCTTGCGATAGCAAAATCACGCGAGTGCGAAAGGCTTATCGCAACCCGTACTATCCCCATCTTCTCGGCCCGGGCTTTCGCACGACCATGCAAAACGATCTCCGGTGCCTGCCCGCGTCTGCGCTGGACCTCTATGTCACGCCAACTGACACCTCGTACGCCCGTTCCAAGCGCTTTCATGACGGCCTCTTTGGCGGCAAATCTGCTGGCAAGTTGCGGTGCGCGTCCGCGACAGTAAGCCTGCTCAGCGGGCGTATATATCTTTTCAAGGAAACGTTGGGGGTACCGGGCATACGTTTGCCCGATTCGCTGGATCTCGATTAAGTCGACGCCGACGTACAACGAGTTTCCTCCCGGTCCTACGGAGCGAACACTGCCGCCCGGAATATCGCCACTGATAGATCACGCACGATACGAAATGTGCGCTATGTAGTGTCGAACTGTTCTCCGATTATATGTGGCGCAGTTTGAAGGCTCACGGGGGGAGTTCCCGAAGGCCTGTACGGTGCTAACCTTCAAGATGCGATTACGTTTGATTGGACGTGATCCCGGATTTGCCGGAATACCCCGGCACAAATAGACGCCCATAATTTCAATTCGCCGGTCCAGGAGAACTCCCATTCGCGCTAAACGAATTGACGGCAAGGCCGTTGCCGAAAAGGTCCGTGTAGAGGTGGCGCAAGAGGTCAAGGAGTGGATAGCCGCAGGCAATCAGCAACCGGGATTGGCCGTGGTGCTAGTCGGCGACGATCCGGCTTCCGATACCTACGTACGCGGGAAAGAACGGGCGACGGTCGAAGTCGGAATGCACTCCGAGACTCGTAGACTCCCAGCAAATACGTCTCAGGAACAACTTTTGGACGTCGTTAAGGAGCTTAACGAAGACGACCGGATTACCGGATTCCTCGTGCAGTTGCCGATCCCGGATCAGATCGATGTGGACACGGTCCTGCACAGCATAGATCCCAACAAAGACGTTGATGGCATCCACCCTTTCAACATGGGGCTGCTTCTAGGGGGCACGCCAAGACTTGCACCTGCGACACCATCTGGAATATTGAGGCTCCTGGCTGAGGAAGGCGTCGAAACGGGTGGGAAACACGTCGTGATCTGTGGACGCAGTAACATTGTCGGCCGTCCACTTGCGGCGCTACTTCTCAAACGCGGTGAGGGCGGAGACGCTACCGTCACGGTGTGTCACTCCCGAACAAAAGATCTGGGATATTACACCCGTCAGGCGGACATACTGGTTGCCGCAATGGGCGTGCCGGAGTTGATCACGAAAGAAATGGTCAAACCTGGCGCAGTCGTAATTGACGTCGGTACCGTTCGCGTAGACGATCCGACTCGTGAGCGAGGTTGGAGATTGGCCGGGGATATGAAACTTGACGTCAGGGACGTTGCGTCGATGCGGACGCCGGTCCCTGGGGGTGTCGGCCCGATGACGATCGCCATGCTGCTCAAGAACGTCATGGCGGCGGCCCGACTCACCCCGAATTCACCAATATAAGCTCTATCGAATAGCTCTCAAGAATTGCGGCTCGGATCCATCGTGTACGAGTCGTACGATTCATTCCGGAATATTCCCGGTCGTATAGTAAGATAACCGCCGCCACGAATCGCTCCGACAACTGCACTAGATAATTGGAAATACGGACGGAACTGACAACACACT
>CAUZRH010000202.1:0-3929 GCA_963582115.1 Dehalococcoidia bacterium | reverse complement strand
CCACCGGCGTACATGGGGCCGATCCACAAAGTTTGGACGGCCACGCGTCGCGTACGCTGCACACCATTGAATCCGTGACGTCAACCCGTGTCAACGATTCCGGGGGCCAATCAGGACATCTGATCCAGATTGAACCTCGATCTGCCTGTACATGTTTGCGTACATCACTAGGTATATCGCTGGTTGCGCTGCTCTCTGAACGTTAACCTGCCGCCAGATAACATCCGGATATTCATCCCCACTACTCTGGCAGCGCATTTCAGGAGAGCAACAAATGGACCCGGACCGAATCCACGATTGGCTGCGAGGCCCGATGGTCGCCGTAGCCACGCCATTTACCGAGGACTTTGAGCTCGACCTCGATGCGCTGCGGACCAATATCAGGTTCATGATCGATGGCGGCGTTACCACCGGCCAGGGCAGCCTGCTCGTCGGCGGTGCCGGCGGAGAGCATCCTGTTCTGAACGTGGAAGAGCGTAAGGCGGTAATGTCCGCAGCCGTCGAGGCGGCAAATGGCGAGGCACCGGTGCTGATCTCGATCCAGCACACTGATGTCCGCGCCTCGGTAGAGATGGCCCGCCACGCAGAGGCCGTAGGCGTCCGGGGCGGGCAGCTCGGTCCCACCTACTACTACGACTCCACAGAAGACGACGTCCGTCGACTCTTTGACCACGTCGCCGGTCAATCTGACCTCTCACTCATGATTTATCACACCTGGTGGGATGGCCTCGTGATGAGCAAGGAACTTTTGCGAGATCTTGCGGCGATACCGACGGTACGCGCTCTCAAATGGAGTCACCCGGACGACACCGCGTATCGTGAAGGTCTTCAAGAGTTCGGCCCCCAACTCGCCACGATCGACAACTCGAACAACCACGTCCTCAGTCACCTCTACGGGGCGACCGGATTCATTACTCACCTCTCAGGATTCTGGCCGCAGTACCCGCTGGACATATGGAATCGGCTTGAGGCGCGGGACTATGAGGGCGCATGTGACCGGCTGGCCGACTTCAAGTGGAAGTGGGTGCAGTGGCGCGGCAAGGTGGCCGCAGTTACTGGCGGAGAGGGGCCGTTCATCAAGGCGGCAATGGAAGCGGTCGGCCTGACGGTTGGCCCGCCTCGCCTGCCGTCTGTACGCCCCCCTGAGCCGCTTCTGCAGGAGCTACGTGAGTTGCTAACCGAGTCCGGGGTACCGATGGTCAACGGCTAGAGGCCTGATCAGGGCCTGGGAGCCAAATGATTCGGGCGAATCAGGAGGACGATATTTTGGCTGCCGAACCCAAGGCGTTCAGTTCCCACTGGGGCGGCGGCATCGTTCCCCAAGAGGCTCAGGTCACGACCGAGCACCACGTTCCGACCCTCCAGTTGCTTCGTTATACAGACGGAGCTCTGGAGGGACAGACCGCTGTTCTATTCGCGCAGTACAGCCTTAAAGGCCGGTTCGGGAGAGGGCCGCTGATCATGGATGATCGAAGATCACACCTGCGCCAATAGTGACCCCACACACATGCATAGCGTGTGCGCGCAAGGTACGAATTGAGTCGCATCGAGGTCACGACTATCCGGAACCGGATAGCTCCACCATTAGCGACAGACTAAAACGCCCCCGGCAGTGAACGTCAGGGGCGGCGATTACAGAATTTGCCGAAACGGAGATCGATCCCTCGCTCACGCCTGAGACCGTGTGGTAGTCGTGCGTCAGGCCGTCGTCGATACGGACGTAGTCGCCGACAACGAAGCCTGTATTGTCGGCCAGCGAGACGGTCCTGGACCCGGAGAGTGCGCCCGAGATCAGGTCAGCGGAGCGAGGGATGTCCTGTGGGATCGGTCGACCCGATCGACCGCTAATGCTGATGCTGCAGATGACGTTAGAAGCGGACGCCGGCGAACTCTGCGCATATGACACCACCGACACGAGTAACTCGCCGATGATCACCATGAGTGTTAGCAGAAGTGCCCGGTTGCTATTCATAACGTTGGCGGGGTTTGCATTGCCGCTTCCCGCCCCTTAGATCGCTTGTTGCCAGCACCTCTCCGGCGCTTGACGGATACCTTCCTTTCCGGGGCGGACAGCGACTCATCCCGATTGGTTCACCCAAAATGTGGTGTGCGGCTCAGGGTTATGAGCCAGTCGACTCACCGGGCGGAGACCTGGTGGCTCATGCGCCGGGTTTGCAGAGCCTTTGCTGCAAGGGCGAAGCCACTTTGGATATGAGCGTTCATTTCGGGGTTTGGTCGGGCTTTGAACGGGTTTTGAACCTAAAAAGCCCTATCCTGGAGCGGTTTTTTGGCGATGTGGACCAAAGGTCTAACGCCCAGACGGGCCGTCCGCTAACATCGACGGGCGAAGAATTGGCACAGCTCGTTATTCGCCGTCAGAAAAAGACCCGAAAATCCCTCAAGCAAAGGCCACGCATGCGTCTCGCTCTCATACAGATGAACGCAACCGAAGACCGTCCCGGAAACGTCGATAGAGCCTGTGAATACATAGATCGAGCGGCGCGTGATCACGGCGCAGACCTGATCGTCTTGCCGGAGTTCTTCAACGCCATCTACTTCGCCCAGTTCCGGGACCTTGAGTACCAGTCATGGGCAGAACCGGAGAGCGGACCGGCTACGACCCGTATCAGAGAGAAGGCGCGCGAGCACGGCGTTTACATCATCTCGACGGTGTACGAGGAGGAGTCGCCCGGGCTGTACTACGACACGGCTATGGTGATCGACCCGCAAGGCGAAATAGTCGAGAAGTACCGGAAGACGCACCCGGCCGGATTACGGGCCGTAGAAAAGATCTACTTTCGGTACGGAACAAAGTTCCCAGTGATCGACATCCTTGGCTGGAAGGTCGGCATAAACATCTGCTACGACCTGTCGTTTCCGGAGAGCGCCCGAATCCTGGCGGTCAAGGGTGCTGAGCTAATAATCGTCCCCTACTGCATCCCGTCCGGCTACGTCGGATCGGAGCACAACTCGGAACACACGAGCGCGCCGGGGGTTGCGGGCGAGGAGTTCATGGACCGGGCCCGATGGATGCGCTGGTGGGATTCGTTAATACAGACGCGCGCGTACGAGAACGTCGCTTACCTCGCGCCCGTGAACCATGTGGGGCAGGAGGGGAAGGCTGTGTTCTTCGGTGGCACAAAGCTGGTAGCGCCGGACGGCGAAACCGTGGTACAGGCGGAAGAACGGGATGACATCATCGTGGCCGACCTGGATCGTGATCTGTTCGAGCAGACACGCCGACTGACCCCCTTCTTCAGGGATCGACGACCGGACCTGTACACGGCGCTATCGACGGAGACCGATGATCTTTAACCATGAACGCGGGCCTGGTCTCCACAACATCAGCATGACCACCCCGGAGATCGATCAAGAGACGCTTGAACGTTCTCTTACCGAGCACGTGCGCCGCTTTAACGTGATCCTGCACAACGATAACGTCAACTCGATGGAGCACGTCATCGACGCTCTCCTGAAGTCGGTGCCGACGCTCAGCGA
This sequence comes from Dehalococcoidia bacterium, assembly GCA_963582115.1. GTDB lineage: Bacteria > Chloroflexota > Dehalococcoidia > Lucifugimonadales > Lucifugimonadaceae. Next base: position 431 of record CAUZRH010000202.1, on the reverse strand, counting down.
AGAGGACGCCATACAGGTGATGATGGACGCGCATCTTGAAGGTAAGTCGATAGTCACAGTGTGCCCGCAAGAAACGGCCGAGTTCTACCGCGACCGGCTTCAGACGTTCTCGGTAGGAGCGTCCATCGAACCCGTATAGTGCCCGCTTGGCGGTTGATGGTGCGTCCGGGCGGGGCAAGCACCACGCCTACTTGTAAGGCAGCGTCGAGCCGATTCAACTGCGGCGCTTGAACACTCGACCTACTTCCCGCTGTCACCGTCCGACTTGAACGCGTGCTCGCGGTAGTACTTCAGCTCTGAGATAGACTGCCGGGTGTCCCAGAGGGCCGTGTGCTGGGCGCCCTTTGGCTTGCGGTGGTTAATGCCGAACCACCAACCGGCCAGTTCTTTAATGGACGACACATCGATCATCCGGTAGTGCAGGTAGTTCT
>CAUZRH010000201.1:0-3942 GCA_963582115.1 Dehalococcoidia bacterium | reverse complement strand
GTTGATCGTGAACGTTTCATCCAGATTCGTTCCGCCGCCGACGCTAAGGACCTGGCTTCAAGCCGCGCTCGTGTCCGCGGCAACTCGGAATGGCAGGCGATAGGTAAGCGCGCTCAGGAATTCACCGCAGCCCAGGACATCGTGCATCTCCAGCCGATATGGCATTTCGACGACCTGAACGACAGTCACGGCGTTCTGGATGTCGATCGCCGTCCGCTCGCTCAGCTTCGCATGTACACGGTCAATAAGGGCTCGCTGCCCGACTGGGAAGAGCTGTACATACATTACGAAGTCCCGGGGCACCAGGCCGCCGGCATCGCACTGGAATGGCTGTCGCACGACGTCGAAGAAGAACGATTCTTCTGGATCAGGTCCTTCCAAGACGAGTCGGACATGGCGGCCAGCCAGGATCGTTTCCACAGCGGCGACGACTGGGGTGCAATCAAAGACCGCGTCCCGTCGATGCTCGCCCACATCGAAGTGATCATGATGAACCCGGTGGAGATGCAGAGCCGGTCGTAACTATCGGCAGCGCTGGATACGGGCAACTGAATGTGACCGAGATTCCCGGCGATCTGTCTGTAGACAAAAACCCTGGCGGCGACATCTTTGCTCAAGAGATCGGGGGGCTCTATCCAGCTACCTGACCCAGCAGACCTGTCGGAATATTGGGAGCGTGACACGCAGCTAGCGCTGACGCGGCGGCCTTACCTTCTGGATGGCATAGTAGGTGCCGATGATGAGGCCCAGGATGGCGGTGAAGTCCCCGAAAATCGTAAATACGAGGAAGGACGAGAGCACGGATAGGCCCGCAATCCATTGCAGTGCCTGACTTTGCTTATAACCACTGGCCCGATACACGGCTTCTCCGACGACCCACCCGATTGCGCCGATGAAGATGATGCCGAAGAACGGTATACCGAATGTCAAAACGATGGCGCCCGCAAGAATCGATAGCCCGATCGCCGTGCCGAACCCGGCCGCGGCAGCCTTGCCCAGTTCAGCAGGGCCGGCCTCGAACATCGGGGGCGTGCGGATGCGCGCGCAGTCGGAGCATCGTGACCCGACCTCGGTTTGCACGAGACAGTTTGGGCAGATCAGCTCATCGCACCTGCCGCAGCGCAGGTTGGTTTCCGTGTCCGGATCTCTTGGACAGTAAATTGCGTTTAATTCGGCCATCGAAACGGCAGACGCGTTAAGCGCTATCTGCCGGCGTCTCCTCTCAGCCAGGCTTCCCGGTCTTTTATGTCACGGTCATAGATAAGCCGGTTCCAGTAGACCCGGATCCTGCCGCTCCCATCTGGGACTCGTCGTTCACCTAGATTAGATGCTACCCGCTTAGCTGCAGATATGAATACGAACATGACGGCGTAAACGACGTATTCCCGCGGCAGACCGAACCCGGCAACGATGATCGGCTGAAGAATCAGGGCGACCACCCATCCGACGGGCGAGTTACGTGTGATGATCCAGTAGACCAGCCCGATCCCCGCGAATATGAACCAGATAGGCGGAGCCATCGCGAACATCACCCCGCTGCCGGTGCCTAATCCTCGACCACCTGAAAAACCAAGAAACACGGACCAGTTGTGGCCCACAAGGGCGGCGGAACCAGCTATCACCTCTGCCCCATGTCCGTAGTCCAACACCGTCCCGGCCACGAGCACCGGAGCGCCGCCTTTCACGAATACATCAAACGCCATTACGGTCAGACCCGGGACACGGCCCATCGCCTGAATTGCGTTGGCACCGCCAACGTTGCCGCTGCCGACCTGACGTATGTCTAGTCCGCGTCTGAATCTAACCGCCAGATAGGCGGTGGGGAGTGCGCCGAACAGGTACGCCGCTGTTGTTACCGCGAGTAGTCCGAGTACTGGCGCGCCCAGGATCTCCATCTCAGCCGGTTCCAGGGGCTGGCTGAGCCCCTCCTCCGGACACCTCAGGTGCCAACGACTTCCATCTCTCTGAGGCGGCGCGAAGCCGATCTACTGCGTCCAGCGGTGGTCCCACCGTGTTCGGGTCTCCCGGCACTATCTCTTCGACGGAACCCCACGCGTGATAGTCACTACCGCCGACGGCTATCAAGCCGTTGCGGTTCGCAATTTCAAGCCGTCGAACCCGGTCATTCGTACCGTATTTGGGAGCAAACACCTCAATACCGTCCAGCCCCTCATCGATAAGAAAGCCGAGGATTCGCACCAGTCCTCTCACCGTTTGCGGGTGGGCGAGCGTGGCGGTTGCACCTATCGAGTGCAGAAACATGACGCCATCGCCGGGAGTTGGCTTGGGTCGCTTCACCCGTGCAAGGCCGTCGCTCCCCAGATAGCGCTGAAAAGCGTCCTGTGCGTTCTCCACGTACCCGGCTTCTTCCATTGCACGCGCTATATGCGGCCTTCCGACTGCACCGCCAGCGATCTCCATAACGCGTTCCCACTCTATATGTATGCCAAGTTCGTCCAGCTTCTTAACGGTGCCTTTGGCCGCCTCGACACGTCCGGCTCTGAGATGATTCAGGTAGTCCTGTAGTCCAGGTGCATCAGGGTCAACAAAGTGGCTGAGAAGGTGGACCTCTGACTCGCCATCTTCTGTGCCGAGTTCTATGCCGGGGATGACGGTCAAATCTGGATATCGCTCCGCCGCGGCCAGCGCCTCTGCGATTCCCTCCGTCGAATCATGGTCGGTGACTGCGACTATTCGTAGGGAGGTTCTGGCGACTTGATCGATTAATTCGGTCGGCGTGAGTTGACCGTCGGAAGCCGTGGTGTGCAGATGGAGATCGACCAAAGGAGGTGCGATGCCGCCCGCGTGGTCCGGGTTGTGGTTTTGATGACCGTTACTGGGAAGATTGGGGTCAGACGAGCTCAACGCGTTGTCCGTATTTTAGTGGCCGTTAGTTGCTGTTGGACGCGCGATAACGCAGCCGACAGCAACAGGATACAGCCGCTCCGGGAGATATCGGCTTTCTGTCCGAATTGCGCTAGATACAAGGCCACCTGACGCGACACCGGGCCGCTCTTAAAGAACGGCCCGGTGTTCATTTTGCTTTTTGTCTGAGTTCAATCTGCCCGATCAGCGAGCGACCTCTACCGATCTGGACTCCCGGATCACGACCACCTTGATCTGTCCAGGGTAGGACAGCGTGCTCTCGATCCGCTTAGTGATGTCACGTGCAAGCACAGCGCACGCCGCGTCATCCACGATGTCCGGCAGCACCATCACCCGGACTTCACGTCCGGCCTGGATGGCAAAACAGCGTTCCACGCCCTCAAAGCCGCGTGCTGCGTCTTCAAGTTCCTGCATCCGCTGTATGTACCGCTCTAGCGTGTCACGTCGTGCTCCGGGCCTGGCGGCGCTCAATGCATCTGCGGCAGCCACAATGAACGCCTCTGGCGTCGTCATCTCGGAGTCGTGATGCTGTCTAATCGGATCAGCAACCTGATCCGACACGCCGTACTTCAGCACTAGGTCTGCACCGATCTCAGCGTGGGGGCCTTCAACCTCGTGAGTGAGTGCCTTACCGATGTCGTGCAGGAACCCTGCAACCTTCGCACGTTCAACATCTGCGCCTATCTCCGCCGCCATCATCCCGGCAAGTAATGACACCTCTACGCAGTGCCTGAGCACATTTTCGCCGTAGCTATATCGGAACTTGAGCCTTCCCACGATCTTGACCAACTCAGGGTGCAGACCCTTCACGTTGGCCTCAAACAGCGCCTCTTCGCCAGCCTTTTGGACGACTTCGTCGACCTCAAGACGCGCCTTCTGTACCTGTTCCTCCACTCTTGCCGGATGAATCCGGCCGTCCTGGATCAAGGTCGCCAGTGCAATCCGTGCCACTTCCCGACGAATCGGGTCAAAACACGAGATCGTGACCGCTTCCGGCGTCTCGTCGATTATCAAGTCGACGCCGGTTGCCGCCTCAATGGCGCGGATGTTTCGACC
>CAUZRH010000200.1:0-3943 GCA_963582115.1 Dehalococcoidia bacterium | reverse complement strand
TCTCCCAATCCTGAGGACTCGGGCTACTACGCTGCCACCACCCGGGCGCCCCGCCTACTCCGGCGTTATTGACGAGGATATCGACGTGATCCATTCCCGAAATCGCAGCCGATACCAGGGCATCGGTTGATTCCCGATCCGTCACATCGGCTTGATACGCAATCGCACGACCGCCCAGAGATCGAATCTCTCCGGTTACCGTCTCTGCCGCATCAAGATCGATATCCACCACGACGATATGCGCACCGAGTTCCGCCAACACCATCGCAATTCCGCGCCCTATGCCGCTCCCGGCTCCCGTGATTACGGCTATCCGTCCATCTAAATTTGGCACTTCAATCTCCCACTTACGACCATTTGATACGCGCCCACAGGGTTCAGTTGAGGAATGCGCCGCCATCGACATTTAACGACTGGCCCGTAATGTTTTTTGCATCATCTGAGACAAGGAAAACAATTGCATCCCCGATGTCTTCAGGAGTCTGCTCCCGTCCTAGGGGCATGATGTCGGTCACCATCCGGTCAAATACCTGACGTGCAGTGAGGCCCTCATAGTCCGGGTTGTTGTTCGCGTACTTCTCACCAACCTCTTCCCACATCGGCGTCCAGAGCAAACCCGGGCAAACGGCATTGACGTTGATGTTGTCCCGTCCCAGCTCGTTGGCAAGCGACTGGGTGTAGTTAATGACGGCCGCCTTGGTCGCTGAATAGTGAGGGAGAGTTGGACGTCCCTCCCGCCCGGCGACCGACGCCAGGTTGACGATCTTTCCGCCCCCTGCCGACTTCATGTGTGGGAGCACCGCCTCCGTAACAATCGCCATGCCCTTCACGTTGACGCCAAATGTGAACGACCAGTCTTCTGCACGGGATACGGAGTGGTCCTGCCATCCGGGCGCTCCGGCGACACCGGCGTTGTTGACCAGGACATTGATCTTGCTAAACCGTTCCGTCGCCTCTGCTACCATCCGGCTGACCGCATCGGGGTCCGTGACGTCTGCCGGGATCCCGGCTGAGTGCACACCCATCTCGGCGATCTCTGTTGCCGTCCGCTGACAGGCAGCGGCGTCGATATCGGATACAACGATATCCGCTCCGACCTCTGCCATCTTGATACCGATGGCACGTCCAATTCCGGTCGCTCCACCGGTAACGATCGCCACTTGTCCCGTAAGGTCCACAATGGTATCCAATCAGGTTGTTGTCATTCTGATGAGCCAATCCCGGGTCGTCGGGATTATACTTCCCGTTCGATCAAGACCGTTCCAACGGTGCTGATCTCTACACATACATCGACTCTTGAACCTTCACTAGAACGGCAAAATCAAGCTAGTGGCAATCTCACGATCAAAGGCACTCGAACACGCTTACGAAGTTCTAGAGCAGCCGCGCGCCCACATGCGAATCACACTGACGCAGACCCAGTCAGGATTGTCGGTTTACTACGACGGTAAGGTCATGACTCGGGTCTTCGTCAATCGCAGCGGACTTGCGGCGGCGGCGGCAATAGGCGAGGCATTGCGGCTGAGGCTCCCTAAACTGGGGGAGAGTGTGGATGCGCGCGTGTCGTCGGGCGTGGTTTACAGGATCCTGGCGCTTTCAGCCCTCGATTACCGAAATGAGTTCTCGTTCCAGCTTGCGTCTCGGCTCATAGCTGAAGCCAAAGACATGCAGGGAACCCGCGGCACCTCTGAAGCCTGAGCGGGCCTGTCGTTGCGACATGACTGGGGCATTTCTAAACTTGGCTTCACGTTAGAAATCGATTCTTCTACATCGAACGGTTGAGCCGTTCCAAACAATCAATGCCGCTACAAGACCTTGATCCCGGACATGAGTTCCCGCCAGAGTCGCTGATTATCAGCGAGACCGAAGCCACAGCCTATGCAGTGGCCGTCGGGGACACATCCGCACGCACGTCAGAGCGCGTTCCTTCGATGGCGGTGATCGCCGCCGGGCTGTCCCGTTTCATCGAGCATCTAGGACTGGCAGACGGTTCGGTCGAGGTGGTGCACACATCTCAAGAAGCCTCGTTTGTACGCCCGGTTACGCCGGGAGAAACGCTTGAGATACGTGCGACATTGAGGTCGAACGCTGATCGCAGAGGCAGTCGGTTCGCAACCGTTGATATGTTGTTCTTAGACAGTGCCGAAGAACAGGTCGCTGAAGCGAGCAGCCTGATTATTGTGGTGAACGCATCATGACGACGCTGCCTTTGAGCCCGGGCGAGAAGCTGGAACAGATCGACCGAACGATCACGCAGGAGCAGGTACAGGCGTACGCGAACGCCGCCGGAGACCACAACCCCATCCATCTCGATGCCGAGTTCGCCGCAAAAACTCCGTTCGGGCGTCGGATAGCTCACGGTATGCTTACTCTTGCGATGGTGTCAGAAATGCTCACTACCGCGTATCCAGATAACTGGGCGTCAGGGGGTCGGCTTAAAGTACGCTTCCGTGCACCAGTATTTCCGGGGGAGGCAGTCCACGTTTCCGGTGAGGTCAAGAAAGTGACCGACAAGGACAGCGTGCGGACGGTAGAGATCACGATTGCCGTAAAAAAAGATGACGGCGAGGGCGTGATAACGGGACAAGCATTCGTCCCTATCAGGTGAACTCAAAATGACCCTCAGGGGACGATCCAACGTCCTCCTGACTGAAACCCGGATTACTCGGGGACTTCTCGAGCTTTCCTGAACATGTCAAAGGGTCCTTGGGGAGAGCAATTGACGGCCGAAGACACACAAGAATTGATCCCGATAGCGGTTGATGCCATGGGCGGCGATAACGCCCCGGCTGAGATCGTAGCGGGAGCCGTGCAGGCAGCGCGCGAGGGCGGAGTCTCGATCATCCTGGTCGGCGATACAGAGCCCGTCGCAGCAGAACTGGCCAAGCATGACGTGTCTGACCTTCCTGTATCTACCGAGCCGTCTGAAGGCGTAGTTGAAGAGGGCGAAGCACCCGCCACCGCCTACATGACGAAACGAAACGCATCCATCTTCCGCGCCGCAAGCGCAGTCCGGCACGGCCGTGCAAAGGCGCTTGTGAGCATGGGATCCACCGGTGCGACGATCGCCGCGGCTACCGTGGTATTCGGCACATTCAAAGGTATCGAGCGTGCCGCGCTTGGAGGTCCGCTGTATGGGCTCGCTCCGGGCACCATCATCATGGACATCGGCACCAACCTTGACTGCAAACCGCAGCAGCTGGCCGACTACGCAGCTCTGGGTGCAGTGTTTTCACAGATAGTTTTTGGAGCCGAAAACCCACGGGTGGCATTACTGAGCGTTGGTGCGGAGGCGGGTAAGGGCAATGCGCAGGTGAAAGAGGCGGCTGCGCTTCTTGAAACCAGCGGCCTCAACTTCATCGGCAACGTGGAAGCCAACGACATCCCCCACGGCCGCGCAGAGGTTGTTGTATGCGACGGTTTTGTGGGTAATGTCGTGATGAAACTGACCGAGGGAATTGGCGAGACCCTTTCCGCCGAGATTCGCCAACAATTGGCAGGCCGAATTCCAGAGGCGGAACTGGAAGAGATTAGCCGGCGAATATATGAGACAACCAACCTGCCTGAGGCACATGGCGGTGGCCCGCTTTTCGGCGTCAAAGGTGTGGCCGTCGTTGGCCACGGCAAAGCCATGGCGACGGCTGTCTGCAGCGCCATCCAAACCGCACGACAGACAGTAGCCTTGAATTACGTAGAGCAGGCCGAGGCGGAGTTGAACAGACTCCGCGGGGTGGTCGGCACATAGCATCAGAACAGGACAACCCGTTGTCTGAAGAGTCGCGAAGCACGCTCATAACCGGCGCCTCACGTGGCATCGGTCGGGCCATAGCCTTTCGCCTTGCCCGCCAGGGTCACAAGATTGCCGTCAACTACAACTCACACCCGGAAGACGCTGAAGAAGTCGTCGAGACCATCAAGTCTGAGGGAGGGACGGCGATCGCCA
>CAUZRH010000199.1:0-3950 GCA_963582115.1 Dehalococcoidia bacterium | reverse complement strand
CATGTGGCAATTTTCGGACGTTCACGCCCGAGTTGTTGACCACAATATCCAGCCCGCCGAATCGTTCTACACATGTTGCGACGGCAGCGTTTACGTTGTCGCTGCTGGTGACATCACAACTGATGCTTATCGCATCCACACCCACGGCTTCAAGTTCGGCCACGGCAGCTGCACTCTTGTCTTGGTTACGCGCCGCAACTGCGACGTTTGCGCCCGCCTGCGCCAGTCCGATCGCAATGCCTTTGCCAATTCCGCCATTGCCGCCGGTTACCAGCGCTACTTTTCCTGTTAGATCGAACGGTGCGCTTGCCATCTAGGGCCGGCCCTTTCTTATTAGTACTGGCTCGATCGGTACTTACTAGGCATATGAAACATGCCGGTCATCCCGAGGTCCGTATTATGCCCCAGCAGATTCGGAGCGGGCGGCTCGCCGGGAGGCGCTTTTAGCGGCTAACATTGCCACGCCATTCAACGCTCGCGAGATCAGGAGAAAAGATGACTATTGCACGCGCCCTGGACGGGGTAACGGTTCTCGACGCGACACAGATCCTCGCAGGTCCGTTCGCCTCCATGCACCTGTCTGACATGGGAGCGAACATCATCAAGGTCGAAAAGCCGGGCGGCGGTGACGACACGCGCCGTATCGGTCCTCCCTTCATCAACGGCGAATCTGCGGCGTTTTTACAGCTCAACCGCAACAAGCGCAGCATCGTCCTGGACCTTCGCGCCGACAAGGGCAAGGAGGCGTTCAAGAGGCTTGCCGAGAAGTCAGACATCCTGATGGAGAATGGCCGCCCGGGCGCTATGGACCGGCTGGGACTTGGTTACGCAGATATCTCGGCCATCAAACCGGAGATCATTTACTGTTCCATCTCAGGGTTCGGGCTATCCGGCCCGTACGCGTCCCGGCCGGGTTTCGACCTGATCGCGCAGGGCATGAGTGGGCAGATGGCGATCAACGGTGATGTCGGCGGACCGCCGCTCAAAGTAGGCGTTCCTATCGCCGACCTGAACGCAGGAATGTTTGCGCTGCACGCCGTAGAGGCGGCCTATATCTCCCGGTTGCGGACTGGTAAGGGGCAGCACGTTGAGTCGTCGCTGCTAGAAGCGGGACTCGCTTACACCGTGTGGGAGACGGCCTTTTTCTTTGCTACCGGCGAGGTTCCGCCGCGCATCGGATCCACCCACAGGCTGATTGCGCCGTACCAGTCCTTTGCCACGAAGGACGGCCACATGAATGTAGGCGCAGCAAATCAGAACAACTGGGTGCGACTCGCTAACGCCATTGGGCGTGAAGATCTGCTGGAGGACTCCCGATTCGATAGCAACGCATTACGGCTGGAGAACGTCACAGCGCTCAGGGAGCAGTTGGACGCCACGTTCCAGACGAAGACGACGGCCGAGTGGCTGCCGATTCTGGACGAGGCAGGAACCCCGGCCGGCCCGATTTTTGAGATGGACGAGGTGTGGGCAAACGAGCAGGTGCAGGCACGTGACATGGACGTAATCACGGAGCACCCGGTGGCTGGCCCGGTACACAACATCGGGATCGCAGTGAAGATGCACGGCACGCCCGGACAGATCACGTCAGCGGCGCCGACGCTAGGCCAGCACACCGACGAGATACTGGAGTTTGCCGGATACGACGCTAACGAGATCGAAGAGTTGAAGGCGTCTGGTGTTGCAGGTCCGGAGGCGGGGGCGAAGTAGTGCCCTCTCAACCACAGCACGCTGTCACGTTTGACCTCTGGCTAACGCTCATGTTCGAGGCCAGCACAGGTCGCGGCGAACTGCGCGTTCGTGACGGCGTCAAGGCGCTGGGCGATGCCGGGATCACGGTCGAACCTACGACGCTCAATGACACGCTCAGAGCAGTCGGAAGAGAGACCACTGTCGAGCACGACAGTGGTTTTGACAGGCCGTTCGTCGAGCGTATGGAACAGATTCTTGACGCCGCCGCTCCCGGAGCGCGCTCGTCGATAAACGCCGACCAGTTCGAAGCCTTTTCCAGAGCGATCGACGAGCCTTTTCTCGTTCGCTCGCCAACGATCTACCCGGAAGCACAGGGCGTGCTGAGGGCGATCACGGAGATGGGCGTCCGCAGGGCACTCATCTCGAACGTCGGTTCGACCTCCCCGGACGTGTACAGGCGCTTCCTGGAGCGAGAGGGAATTGGCCGGTACCTGGAGGTGCTGACCTTTTCAAACGAGATCGCTTCAGCAAAGCCGGCGGCGAAGATGTTCACGCACACGCTGGATCAGCTTGGTATAGCGCCGGAGAACGCATTACACGTAGGCGACAACCTGCACGCGGACATCGGCGGTGCGAAAGACGTTGGCATGTCGGCGGTGTGGATCAAGGGTTACGACGAGCGTGAGCCAAGGGTCCAACCGGACTTCACGATCTCTGGGCTGGCTGAGTTGCCGTCGGTGGTCGAGAGCTGGCTAAACGCCTGAACACTGGTTCCCGGAATTACCTGGCGCTACGCGCCTGTGCCGCCCACCATGCCGCCCCGTAGACCACCCCGAGTTGGACCGCCGTTACCACGACTAGGATCAAGGTCGCTGCAAACCAGAAACCCTGCGGGAACAGCCGTAGCAACATGCTCTGAGACGGGCTTAATTTCCAGAAATCGTTCCTGAAGGTGATCTCGTGGAACAGCCGGAACGTTGTGTTGAAGTCGATCAGCGTGGCCAGCCCAAATACGGCGGCGACGGTTAGTCCTGCGATGGTCGACCACACGATGCCAGAGCGAAGTAACGGCAGAAATCCCCGTCCAAGCAGGAAGAATCCACCGGCTACCACCACGACCAGTACAGCCCCGGTCACCCAGACCGTGTTGAACATGACCTGCATTACGTCTTTGACGTCAGCCATGTGCGTGATCTCGCGATCGTTGAACAGCTCAACCTCGTCGCCTTCGTAATCCACGCGCAGATCAAGAAACTCCTCATCGCTCCCGAAGTACTCGATGATCTGATCGGCGGCGCTGGTCAAAGCTGCGCCGTCCAGCCCGGTCCTTCGATCGACGTTGTTGGCCTCAAATCCCCACTCGTAAAACGTCTGCGAGTTCGTGAGGACGCGGACATTAAGCGATATGAAAAACACCGGAAGGTTGATCGCCACCAGCACGATGACGGCCATACGGAATCCGAATGACGACGCGAGGCGGTCATTATTTCTTAGATTGTTCATTCGCACCTATGGTACGTTGCGAAGTCCGCTTTATCGTCCATTTCGCGCCCGATCCCACCGCTCTGGAGTAATTCCAAATGACCAGTTCAGATACCCCGTCCAGGACGGTAGAAGACCTTCTCGCCGTTGTGGAGCGCCTCAGGGATCCCGGTGGATGCCCGTGGGACCGGGAGCAGACGCACGTCTCGTTACGCCCCAACCTCCTGGAAGAGTCGTACGAAGCGCTAGAAGCGTTGGACATCGGCGATGCAGACGCACTCTCCGAAGAACTGGGCGATCTGCTGGTGCAGGTCACGTTCCATGCAGACATAGCTCGTCGAGCGGGCGAATGGACGCTTGAGGATGTGATTTCGGGGGTGATCGACAAGTTGGTTCGTCGGCACCCACATGTGTTTGAAGAGGACGGTCCGGAGCTTGAGACGGCCGAGCAGGTCTCTCAGCAGTGGGACGCACTGAAGAGCAAAGAGCCGGGCCGGGATTCGATCACGAACGGCCTCCCCCCCGGGATGCCCGCACTTGCGTACGCCGGCGCGTTGCAGCGACGTGCCGGACGCGCCGGTCTGCCGGTGCCGAGCAACGATGGTGTGCTGGACGGGGCCGACGAAGCTGAGCAAGAGGCAGCAGCTGGACGGCAGTTGTTTGAGGCAGTGGCCCGTATCCAAGCGTCGGGCATCGATCCTGAGGTGGCGCTTCGAGCGGAGACGTTGCGTTACCGGGACCGGATCAGACGCACGGAAGAACTTGCCGGGGACGGC
>CAUZRH010000198.1:0-3959 GCA_963582115.1 Dehalococcoidia bacterium | reverse complement strand
GTGGAGAGCAACAGCGCGTTGCCATCGCCCGTGCTGTCGCCATGCGCCCATCTGTGATCCTTGCGGACGAGCCAACGGGCGAACTCGACTCTGCGAATGCTGAGTCGATTTTCGGTCTTTTCAGCCAGATGGCAGGCGCGGAAGAGATGGCCATCGTGACGACCACCCACGACCAGACTCTGCTCGACATGGCGCAGGAAGTTCACGTAATAGGTGACGGGCTAATCGTCGAGAGCGGCAACGTTGAATTTGATAGAGCCACGGGAAGCCCTATCGTTATTCTAGGAGAATCCGCTCCGGCGACGCGAGCGGCGGCATCGCCAGCATCTGAAGTCTCACAACCTGTGGCCGACGACAACATTTTCCGAAGACCCGACTGACCAATCGAGATCAGGCAGAGGCGAAGACCGGCACATACGCCCTACCCATGCAAGCGTTCCACGTCATAGAATCCCGGCGTCGACCGAAACATCATCGTACCGGTACCTTCCGGTACCTACCGGCATGCAAGGATTACGCATTATGAAGATCAAGTCCGTTCGCGCCGTAGAGATCGACGTCACGCCCCCTATGAAGACCAAACCCCGGGTTCCACAGTTGCCGGGCGACGGATTTGTCAGCCCGATGCGTCGATACCCGGAGTTGGCCCGTGCCGACTGGTCAGCGGATTGGAAGCGAACGGCTTGTGTCGTCACCGCAGAGGACGGGACGTGGGGGTTTGGGATGACCCTGCACAGCGGCCCCACCGTCAGCATCATCAATGACCATCTCTCGAAGGTCATCGAGGGCGGCAATGTGATGGCCACTGAGCGGCTGTGGGACCTGATGCAGCGTGCGGCGGCTCCGTACAGCAGCGCTGGTCTTGCCAGCTTTGCAATCAGCGCAGTAGATCAGGCTCTCTGGGATCTAAAGGGGAAAATCCTGGGTGTGCCGGTGTACGAGCTTCTCGGCGGTCCGCAGAAGGAAAAAATCTTCGTCTACGCCTCCAACACGGACATTTCGTACGGCACGGAGCACAGCATCGACTGGTTCCTGGAGCTCGGCTTCAAGGCCGTGAAGCTGTTCCAGCGGGCGGGACCTGAGGACGGCTTGGACGGCATCAAGAAGACGGAAGAACTGGTTGCCGCCACTCGCGAGCAGGTGGGCGACGATGTTGAGATAGCGCTCGATGCATGGATGTCGTTCAACACCGATTACGCGGTTCGGATTGCCGAGGCGTTGAGGCCATATCGAATCAAGTGGCTTGAGGACTATCTAATTCCCGAGGACATGGACAGCTACTTCCGTGTGCGGGAGCGTATTCCCTTCCAGACGCTTGCAACGGGCGAACACTGGTACTCGATCCACCCGTTCGCACTTGCCGCAACCCACGGCCTTGTCGATATCTTCCAGCCGGACCTTTCGTGGGTCGGAGGCATCACGGCGGCGGTCAAGATCTGCCACCTCGCAGAGGCACACGGCATCACCGTCATTCCACACGCCAGTTCCAGCTACCCGTGGGGACAGCACCTCGCTGCCGCCATGCCGGCCGTGATGTGGGCCGAGAAATCGGAAGGCGTAGCACCTCCCGGTGTGCCCCTTGAGGAGATGGTCCTCCTGCCCGGTACATCGGTCATCAAAGACGGTTATGTAATGCCGTCAGACGCGCCGGGTCTGGGTCTTGAGATCAACCTGGAATGGCTTGAGGAACGGGCTACCTGAAAAGCTTTGTCACACCTTAATTTGACGGATGCCAATATCAACCCCGAAGCCAACGCCAACCTCGACGCTGCGACCGGCGCCGACGGCCACACCTGAGCCCGCTGCAACAGCGACGCCGGCGCCTGACATTACCGCCGCGCCTGTTGCGACCGTTTTACCGACCTCAATCCCGGCACCAACCGCCACACCCGTGGCAACGTCGGTCGTAGTCGACCAACACGAAGAATCAGGGGGGGGGGAGGCGGCTCATCTAGTGCGACCGAATCAGGCCGTGAGCGCCGAAAACCGTGGGATTGGAATGGGGATTTTCTACACCTGGTTCTACCTGTTCATGGCGCTGAAACCTACCGGGGCCGGATTCGGTCGAGATATCACCGATAGCGCCGATACGCCGGTTCTTATCAGTGCGCTGATGATCGCGCTGGTTGTGCCCTTCCTCGGCGCATTCCGGTTCTTCAGCGCGAGAACCTCTGCCGGTTGAGTTCCACAGTTCACTGGAGAAACTTAAGATCCGCCCTTCTCTTGATTCAGAGTGCGGTTGCTAGTATTGAAAGGCAAAACCGCCGGTGGAGACTGCCTTATAGTCCCGTTAATCAGGGCAATCAGGTTACGGCCATCAAACGGGATCGGGTTTCGACGACCGGTATCTATCGTTCGAGCTGAATCGACTCGACCGACACGCCTGCGTCCGGGTCGAGGAACACGATCGCCAGCGTAGGCGATTTTCCGCCCGACGGTGCTCCGCTGTAGTAAGCGGGAGCACCATCTCCGGCTGTCACGTCACGGAATACATGAACATGGCCCAGAGCGACATAATCGCAATCGGCCGTCGCCAGCTCGTCCGACGTGATTTTTGAGCTGTACTCGTTATACGGGTCGTTGTCCGTAACAAGGCCGTGCGCAACGCTTACGTACCAGTTGTCGGTAGAGCGAGGTTTGAGCGCACCCATCGGACGGAACTCCGGGCTGTGGTCGTATACAGGTTCACCCCAGACGGTCAGCCCGATAGGGTCGATATCCAGTGTCTGTCCGCCGCGCTCCAAAAACAGATGCACTCCATCCGGCACAGTCGTCGAATCGAACGAACCATTCATCAGTGCCGTATCGTGATTTCCCGGCACCACCACCACTGGTCGCCCAAGCGCGCCAAACTTTCCGAATACTTCGGTTATCAATTCCGGGGCCACACCACGATTGTCGAATAGGTCCCCGGCGACGATCACCCCATCTACGGAATGATCGTCTACGTGCTGGAGGACCTGCTCAAAACCGATCAAAGCATCGGCCGGGTAGATGTCGCTCCCGATGTGCAGGTCAGACGTGTGGAGCAGCTTGAGAGGGCTTCTGGTCACTCCCGGCTACCGTTCATCACTCTTGAAGCGGCGGTGATCGTTATATCGACTGCCACGTAAACCTGTCTCCGGAGCCGCTTACTTTTCCGATGTTGCTTCCTATCTGGAGGTGTCCTGCGAACACCGTCCAGTTTCCACCTGCAGCGCGCCCCAGGATGTCACGGCGAGACGCACGTGCCATGTCCTGGTTCCAGTCAAACATCGGGCACCACTCGGTCTCAGTCACCTGAGCGACGTTGTGGAACAGGTCACCGATGACCACGCCGGTCTCGCCCTTGGATTCCACCACCACGACCTGGTGTCCCGGAGTGTGTCCGTTTGCGGGGAGCGTCTTCACGCCCGGTACGACCTCTTCTTCGCCGTCAGCAAGCTGCAGCACGCCCAGGCCCTCAAGCGGTTGAACCGACTTGCCTATGGCCGGAACGTTCGGTGCGACCTCGTCGCTTGTCCAGTGATCCCAGTCGGCGCGCGAAATCACGTATTTGGCGTTAGGAAAAGTCGCTCGCGGTGTGTCTCCATCGTACGAAACGTTCCATCCGACGTGGTCGCCGTGCGGGTGTGTCGTGACCACTGCCGTTACATCACCCGGCTCCACGCCGTTGGCCGCCAGCTCTGCCAGCAGCTTCCCGGGAGCGTCATCCGGGTTCATGGCGGTGTCAACCAAAACTATCGGACCCTCGCCGTTTGTGGCTCTGATCAGGAACGAGCAGTACTGCGTCTGCCACAAGCCGTCCACGAGTGCGGAGTCCTGGTATGGGCCCCATGCTTCGGCGGCCACGTCCGGCCAGATTGCCGAGACATCACGCGGCGGCGGGACCAGATCAACGAGAGCCGTGACCTGCATGTTTCCTATCGTTACGCTCGTAGACATATCTACCCCATTAAAACTGTTAAACGTCGGGACTT
>CAUZRH010000197.1:0-3969 GCA_963582115.1 Dehalococcoidia bacterium | reverse complement strand
TCCCCGAAGAACGAGGACACTCCGTTGAATCCGGTCCGGCCTGGTCGAGATGCTGCCGGAGAGCCGGTCGCCCCGGTGCTTTCTGGGGAGTTCGGCACCAGGGCTATCCCTATCACGGAAATACAGGCGAGCCCAACGAAGATCACTCCCGGCTCAACCAGTAGTAGCAGAGACCCCGAAATTACAGGCCCAACGATAAATACCATCGTGAGTGCGAATTCGTCCAGCGCAAGAGCATTGGTTAATAAACGCGGCGGAACTATGTCCGCCATGAAGGCCCGTCTTGACGGGATAGTTGCGCCGGAAGTCAGGGCGCGGATCAGGTTGATGACAAATAGAGGTGCCAGTTCGTGCGGAAGAAAGAACAGCGATGAAGCCATCACCAGCGACAGCACTAGGCGTCCAGATATGCCAAGACGAATCAGACGAGGCCGACTGTATCTGTCCGCTAGCACGCCCCCGACGGGCCCGGCAATCAACTGGGGTGCCTGGAATGTCACTACCACAAGCGAGACAAGCAGCGGCGATCCCGACTGTTCGACGACTACCCAGCCGAGGGTAGTGATGGTCGCGCCGACGTTCAGGCCGCCGATCATGGTGACGAACCAGAGGCGGCGGAACACCGGGTTTCTAAGTGCGTCTATCGCCGCTAATTGCCGCATCGGGCGAGTATAGAGTCGGCGTGCAGCAGGTCTCTATGAGAATCTCATACACGTTGGGCGAGACGAACTTGGGTGTGTCTGACTCCGCCCGTTCCAGATTCCAGATGACTTCCGAGAGTTAAGACTCTTCGAACGCCTCTTCAAGCCCGGGAGCGGGCACGTCGTCGTCCTCAACCTTCCTGCCGTCTCGTCGTAACTCCGATGATATAACGACGATGAGTATCAAGATCACTATGCCGAGGATCGACGGGACTATTACCCCAACGTGCGGGCTAAAAGCAGACGCAAGAATCCCGGACATCAGACCTCCCAGCGCACCGAAGCCCCAGGTGACCTGCTGTAATCCAAGAATCCTGGCCCGGGCCTCCGGAGGTGTCTCACGAAGTAGCAAGGCCACTGTCATGACGATGAAGACCTGGGCGACGGCTCCAAGCCCTACGAGTAGGAGCATCGTCACCGGCAGCCACGTTGAAGCCCCTAGCGGGATGCCGATTGAGAACGCTATGAACACGCTTATGACAAGCAGTCGCGCAGGTTTGATGACTTTTGCCGCCAGTATCGCCATCGTCCCTGCGCCAAGCAGTTCCCCCACCGGCATCGTCCCGTTGAGCATGCCAAGCAGGCCAGCCCCGCCGTCAAACACCTCTTTGGAGAAAACCGGTACGAGCGTCATGAAGTTGAACGCCAACATCTCTGCCGCAAGAGATATTCCTGTAACGGCAAGAAGCATTCGACTGCGCCGTATGTAGTTCAGGCCGTCGAACAGGTCGCGAAAGAACGAAGTTCTCGCCCTTCCTGCCTGTACGGACTCTTCGCGTCCAGCTTTGGCCGGTGCACCCGCCGCACTTGGAACTATCGCGACGCCGACAACCGAAACACACGCCAACCCAATGAATATCCAACCCGGGTTGATCAGAAGCAGAAGCGCCCCGGTGACGATCGGACCGGCGATGAACAGGGCCGTGACGGCGAACTCGTCCAACGCCAGAGCGGTAGTCAACTGGCGTGGCGGAACTATGTCCGCCATGAAGGCTCGCCTTGAGGGCACCGTAGAACCGGCAGCTATCGAACGAACCGTGTTGATCACTAGCAGCGGTGCTATTTCATGCGGAAATACGAATAGCGAAGCCGCCATCACGATAGAAAGTGAGGCGCGAGCGGAGATCCCCAGCCGGATTACACGTGGACGGCCGTACCTGTCGGCCATAACTCCACCGATCGGCCCGGCGAACATCTGCGGGAAAAGAAAGGTGACCAGAACCAGGGAGACGAGAAAGGGGTCGCCAGACTCTTCTACGATCACCCAACCCAGCGCAGTCAAAGTCGAGCCCACACTCAGGCCGCTGATCATCGTGACTACCCACAGCCGGCGGAACACCGGATTTCGTATGGCGTCTATCGCCGGGAAGGACTGCATATAGCGAGTATAGATTTACCGCTGTGCGGCCCTCTATCTGGGAACTGCGCAGGTTTTCCGGTGTCGGTACGGATCCTTGTGCGTTACTGCCCGCCTATTGCGGAGCTACTCGTCTACTGCAGCAGACTTTCGGCATTCAGATGACCGACCTTCTCCTGCACCGCCGGGTCCAGACGCCCTATGAAGTTTCGACCGAACTTCACCAGAAATTGGCCGATGTCTGCGTCGTAGTCCCAGACGATGTCAGCACGGTCCGTACCCCACATGAATCGGTCCGGGTACTCATTAATCAGATCCTCATAATGAACCAATCCCTGTGCCATGAGTTCCTCCGAGTCACGTTCCATGGCGTCGATGAAGTCCTGCTTATCCCCGAACCGGAACATCGGGGTCACCTCGTCGAAGATGTCGTTGAACGTGTAGTAAACGTTCGAGTTGTCGGCCATAAGATCACCGATATACGATCGGACGAAATCGGCGTGGACCACGAAGTTGGTGTCAGGGAACATCTTGAGCGCCCGGTCAAAGTTCTCGTGGTGGCCAACGCCGGGATGGAAATACACCAGAAGATCGTGCGCCTAGGCGACCTCGAAGTCGCCGACGTATATGGGATCATCCGGCGGCGGGTTGAGTGGCTCTGTTGGCGAATCACCGACTTCACCGAATCCGACGAACAGATCCGGTTTTTTTGCCCAGCAGATCTTCGAGTACTTCTGCCTCGACGGTGGATATCTCACTACTCGTGGATTGGATGAACGGGACCAACAGATCGCCATGCCTGTCCACGGCGTTGCTCGTCAGGTCAAGGAGAGGATCCAGCGTGTCTTTGTACACGGGGAGAGGAGCCTTCCTGCACAAGTGCACAAGTGCACAGGCGATTTTGTCGAGCGTGGTAGTTGTGCCGAGCAGCGGTCGATCGTTTGGGTCGATAGACGCGTACTCCCCTGAGTCGACTCCACCGGCGCCTCCATAGGAGCCAGAGGAATCAGGGTCATCGTCGAGCGGTGGCATGTGGAAGTGGGTGTCGATGAGGGAGCCGGTGTAGTAGCCATTCGGGTACGTCACGGCCTCTGCCGCAGCACACTCAGAAGGTACCAGCGCCGCCTCAAGACTCTTCTCCATGGCGTTGTTATCGAAGGAATCGAAGAAACTCGCGAAGAAATCTGCAGTGGTACTTGCGGCATCGTCGTCCGAGGTCGTTTCGACGTCATCGTCGACCAGATCATGTAGCTCAGCAAGATCGTCCGCATCCTCGCCAGACAGGGCTGTGAGGTCGTCCGTACCAAGGCCGAGTTGTTCGGCAATATCGGCTACGTCGAGTGCGGAGATATCCACTCCATCAGATTCGACACCGGAGCCTTGTTGCCCGTCACTCGAGTCAATATCGGAGACAGCCCCAGCGCTGGAACCCGACGGCGTTGCATACCCGCCGGACACGACGGTAGCTTCCGTCTCAGGAATAGTTTCATCAACTACAACCGTGGTCGGCGTGACCTGAGGTTCTCCCTTGGGCGACGTGGCTGGAGTTGCGGCGTCACACGCGGTAACCACTACGATCGCGATCGCCAGAAACGCAGCCAGAAGCGCAGGGCGTATGGCGAATCGAGTTCGCGAGGATGACCTGCCTCCCTTAGACGGTACCAGTCACGTAGTGATCGTACTGCTCACTGTGGTCAAGAAAGAAAGGGAACGAAAATAAGTCTCAAAGACTACTCTTGCGATAAGTGCGGTGTGAAGACATATAAGTCTGGAGAACTGCGGACCACGGGTTCAGGCCTATCGCCTTTTCTAAACATCCAGCATCAGAAGTACGCAACGATCGCTTGCACCGATTGTGGGTTTACAGATATGTATCGAATGGACGGCGCCTATGCGCGACAAGCAAGCATC
>CAUZRH010000196.1:0-4052 GCA_963582115.1 Dehalococcoidia bacterium | reverse complement strand
ACAGGGCCCACCATTCGCGCCCCTAGGTTCTCTGTATCATCCGGCTCATGCCAAACGGACGTGTACAGCGACGGATAGATCATCTGGTCGATCAGACCGAAGAAGCGGGAACGACTCTTAATCAGTAGGTTCCCGGTTCGAGTCCAGGGCGGATCACCACACGCATATCATTCGTATTGAAAGACCCCGGCCTTACCGGGGTCTTTTCGCGTCTTATTCAAGTTCCACACGCAACTGGTCTACTAACAAGTTTGATGCGATGCCCTCCCCCGCGACCGTCTACATGCAAAGCAGTGCCACTGAAGGTTGGTTAGAGAACACACGGATTTTCAGTTGTACGTCACGCGTGCTCAAACGTACCGCCTTGTGCCGTTTTGTTCGTAGGCCAATACCGGGTGGTTGACCTGCCCCCAGAGGCGGTAACAGTTCTCGACTGGACGCGTGTTGGTGGCATCCGCTCCCCGACATCCAGTTTTAATCCCCTAAATGCGCCGTGAATGAATACATAGAACACTGGGACCAAATCGACCTACGCGCCGTGCCCTTATCAGGGCGAATAGATAGATGGTCAGGTAACTGCGGTAGGGGCGGAACTGCTCGGCGTAATCGACCAGTTCCTGAGGCGAAAAGGTTTTGCCTCGCACAAGCTCTCCAAGGGTTTTTTGCAAAGCTACGTCGCCCACCGGGAGTGCATCTTCCCTGCCGAGGCCACGTAGAAGCAGCCAGTGAGCCGTCCACGGCCCGATACCCCTGAGTTTCAGGAGCTCGACTTCCACCTCGGCATCGTCCATCGCTTCGAGCCTGGATTCAGTGATCCGGCCTGATCCGAACTCGTCCCTGAGCCCGAGCGTGTACTCGGCCTTTCGCTGGCTCAGCCCCAGCGCACGCAGGTCTTCGATGTTTGCGCTATCCAGGTCTTCTGGCCTCGGAAACAGGGCGTAAGGCTGGCCATCTATCTCACCGATCCGGCCGTAGTGCTCGGTTATTTTGCGCCGGAGTGATGCTGCTACGTTGGCGCTGATTTGCTGGCCGAGGACTGCCCAAGTGATGGTCTCGAACAGGCTTGTCGCCTGCGTCAGATGGAGACCGTGGAACTTCTCTTTCAGGACGGCCAGATCCGGGATGTCTTCGATCAGGTCGTAGAAGGGTTGCGGGTTACCTCGGGTGCCGGCGATGCGTTCTACTTGCCGAGCGGCGGTGTCGATTTCGTTCGAGGTTGGTTGGCCGGAGATGCTTACCTCAAGCAGCGGTTTAGCCGCGCTACCCGTTGAGTTGATCGCGATGGTTGCGATCCTGTCTCCGAGGTCTATCGCGCGGATCAGGGTCTCGCCGTCATACATGTCCGCTGCTTCGCTCCCTTTGTAGTGGGTGACGAAGTCGGCGTTGGTGGCGAAGTCGTATGGAGGTTGTGGGGTGAGAGTGAATGTGGGCGGCGAGTGTTGGGGAGTCATAGGCCGGGAGAGACCTTGGTTTGGGATTGGCGCTTGTGGCTCAGGATGACAGGAAAGTGTTGTGACTTTGTTGAGGGAATCGAGTGATAGGCGATGGGCGGATAGTCATTCGCCCTACGGTGTTTTGGTGGGACGATGTTCTCCCACAGCCTGGCCCTCCCCCGCTGGGAGAGGGGACTAACGCTCGCCGTCTGCTGCTTCACGTACCAGCGGCAGGATCGTCTGCGCCACTCGTTCTGCTTCTTCCACGTGCGGGTAGCCCGACAGGATGAACTCGTCGATACCCAGCCGCCAGTAAGCCATCAGCTCATCTGCGACCTGCTGTGGATTGCCGACAATCGCCGTGCCGCAGTTGACCCGGACGGTCGATATGCCGTTCCAGAGTCGATCGCCGACGCGGTGTTCTTCATAGGAGCGTGACTGCGCAAGCTGACCGACCATTGCTGTACCTGAAAAGGACGTCTGGCGTTGTTGCTCGACCACTATTTGTGCCTCGGATAGCAAGTCTTCGGCTGCATCCCATGCCTCTTGTTCAGTGTCTCGGACAATGACGTGGGTACGCAGGCCGAACTCTGGCGGCCTGCTATTGGCCTCGAACCGTGATCGTGCCCGTTCCATAAGCCCTGCTATGGCGTCCAGCGGTTGAATCCACATCAGCAGGTTATCGGCCTGTGCCCCGGCGAGATCGAGTGCGTTGTCGGAAGCGCCGCCCAGGTACCAGCGTGGTCCGTCTCCCACAGGCGACGGCGACACCATCGCCTGTTCCAGCTTGATCACATCTCCGTCGTAATCGACCGGCGCCGGCGCGCTCCAGAGCAGCTTGGACGCCTCTATGAATTCGGCCGCCAATGCGTATCGCTGGGCGTGATCTGAGTGGACACCGAGCCTTTCGAAATCGCCCTGGATGCCGCCGGGGACGATGTTGACGTCGATGCGGCCGCCCGAGATGTTGCTAAGGGTCGACGCCATCTGGCCCCACATGCCGGGGGAGATGAAGCCCGGGCGGACCGCGATGAGAAAGCGGATGCGATTTGTGACCGCCGCAAGGGCCGTCGCAGTAGTCCACGTCTCCGAAAGAGGTGCCGTCTCTTCAAACAGACCGTTGGCGAAACGCGTCGGTATTAAGAGGCCGTGATAACCGTGCTCCTCGGCCGTCTGAACGACCTGTTTGAGGTACTCAAACGTTGGCGGCCGCTCGGCGCGTACGGTGCCTATGTGTGCGCCGTCTCCATCAATGGGGACGAACCAGTCAAAGCGGGGTGTGGGACGGGGTTGTGAGGGCATGGGCTCCATTATGCAGGTCGGCGATGCCGAGAGCTGTACACGTCGGCAACCCAGTCCAACGAAGGGTGATCACCGCCGAGGGCGATATCCACTACGTCCTTCCAGAGCTGGTAGCCAAAGGCGCTGTTGGTCATGACCACTACGCCCGAGCGTGACTCACGGGACCCGATGGCGAAGTTGAAGTAGACGGTGTTGTCGCCCCAGTGCCAGAACCACGGTGCGGGGGTGCCCGTTGCTGCGGCGTGCCCGACTGATGAAGGGTGTTCCAGCGACCAGCCCAGCCCCCAGGAGACGGTGTCGCTGAAATCAGCGTTAGGGCGCGGCCACTCGGTGTGCCAGGACTGCGAGTTGTTGACCGGCACGACGGGCGTGAGCATCTCATCCAAAGACGAAGTCGGGAGCGCATCCGGGTGGGCATCATCTCGCATCATCCACGTCATAAACCTGGCCACCTCTGTTGGGCTTCCGACGAGGCTGGCGGCGGCGTTCATCTCGGGCGAATGGCGTTTCTCCCGGGGCGAGCCGTCCTTCTCATGACCAAGCGCCAGCGGAGGGTCGCTACGCCGGGACGGCCATACGAGATCGCTTTCGGTCATCCCAAACGGCTCAAGCGTCAGCTCCGTGATCACGTCCAGTGGAGGTCGGCCCGTCAGCTTTTCGATCACCAGTTTTAGGTACTGAAAACCCTCACCCGAGTACGCGTAACGCTCGCCCGGTTCGAAGTACATCTTGAGGCCGCCCTCGTCCCGCTGGCGCTGCCAGTTAGGGAAACCACCTGTATGGCTGAGGACGTGGCGAGCCGTGACCTTCTCTATGCGCGGATCGTCCAGATAAGGAGCGTCCAGATAATCGTTGAGCGGCGTGTCTAAGTCGATAACCCCGGCGTCGCGCAACTTCAGAACGCCGTACGAAAACAGCGGCTTGGTGATGGACGCGACCTCGAACACGGTGTCCGTAGTGAGTGGGCGTCCCGTGGAAACGTCGGCGGTCCCGTAAGCACCCGCCCACGCCACCTCGCCGTCTCTGATGAGCGCGATAGACGCACCTGCGACGCCGGTCTCAGCGAGTGCTTTTGGAACGTGCTCGCCCATGTGTGAGGCGATGGACTCTATGGAGTGACCGTTATGTTGGGGCGTTATCAATCTGTCGTCGTTCCAATCGTGTAATTACGTGTTTCGGTCAGCGTAACTGCACCGCCCACGGATACCGCTCCGTCGTCGTGCAATCGGGTCATAAGCAAGGAACCGACGCCCTGATTGACGGTTACTGCGCGTCCGATGTGTGCGGCAAACGCCACCGCGCCCGAGCCTGTAGCCT
>CAUZRH010000195.1:0-4097 GCA_963582115.1 Dehalococcoidia bacterium | reverse complement strand
AGCGCGGGGTAATCTTACAGGCGAGCGACGTGCCGCACCAGATATACGGTCGTGCATAGCGCGAGCAGAGAAAGGCCAGGTTTCAGACGTCCCGTAATCTCAAGGAAAGACTCGGTGGGACAGCCTGCGGACCGCGTTGGCAAGCATTGGACCAATGCCTGAACCGCCGGACTGGACGTTCAGGTCAAGGTTGTATCGGCGTCCGATGACCTGCCGTTCGGGCGGTGAAGTCACCTGGGCCGGTAAGCCCTGAGACGACGGTGCCTGCGCTGCCTGCTGAGAACTGCGTGAACGCTTCTGCGGCCGTAAATACCAGCTCCGTGCTGCTCATCATGATTGTGGACCCGGACGTGAGCGACTTTTCGCCAGAGACCTTCTGGGAATCGAACATCGTGCCGCCAGAACTACCCGCATCATGCAAGAAGTACTGACCGCCTTTAAGTGCGATTTCGCCGTGCATACGGCTGGCATTCGGATCGTCGATCACGACATAGTTGTGTGATCACGTCCCAGCCGGGTCACCCCCGGTGAGAGCGGAATGCTCTGTCCTGACGCGGGCCTGAACGGAAGTGAAGCCAAGCCGATACGGCACCTGTCCGGTCATTTCCGGTTTCATCGGTGACCCCACCGGTAACGCCGCCGGTAGTCGCTCCCGATTCTGCGGAATGAGCGACTTTTGAGGCGACCTCCGCCTGTCGCTCAGCAATCCGTTTGTTGACCCATTTAACGAGGCGGATAACCCGCATTTGGAACCCCAGATATATAGCTGCGCCGCCCGTGCCCGCAAAGCTCAGGATGGCCATGACGTCTTCATACCCGCCCAGATTGATGCCCTGTCGCTCCAACACCAGCGGCAGTGTGCCGAGGAAGCCGAGCCCTAGGAGCACAACCACGTATGTCTGGAAGCGTTTGTTTTTGAACTTGACCCGGGCGTGGGTCACCGCCACGAGGGCGAATATCCACGCGATTGCTGCCAGCCATGATCCGTACCAGAGCCAGGCGAGATTCCCGGTTTCAAACGGGTTTGGCAATGTGCTGCGCTCGATTAGTCGTTGTCGCCTCAATCAACAAAATAGGCCAGCAACAGGCGATTCGATATCACCGGAGACGTGGGCCGGATTACGGAATTGTTATTGAGGCTAGCACCGGCCCGGTGTCAGGACATTGCGCACAAACGCACCTTTTACGGTGTGGAAGCACCACTAATTTGGGTGCCGCCCGTCTCCTGAAATCCCAAACATCACTCCGAGGTTCCGCTAACCGTACTTTGGCGCTCAACCGTGTTCTGGTCCTTTGAGAGCTTCAGGATGGGGTTAAGGGCGTCAGGTACTGCTGCCAATCACTCCCACCGTCTACACTGCGGATTCTGATCGCCCAACAATGAATATCCGTAGGGTCCGTCGCATGTCATCACAGCCAATCGATCCCGCACTAATCACCGACACGGCCAACCGGTTGCTGGAAGAGTTCCATCTTCCGGGCCTGTCCGTCGGCGTTGTCTCCGGAAATGACCTTATTTATGCAGAAGGCTTTGGCTGGGCGGACATCGCTTCGAAGCGTGCGCAAGATCCGTCGCTGCACCAGCGCATCGGTTCGATCACCAAGACGATGGTCTGTCTCTGCGCGATGGCACTGGTCGATGAAGGCAAACTGTCGTTGGATGACCGTATCGCCGATCTAATCCCTGACCTGCAGCTAAACGGGCACGGCGACACGCTCACACTGTGGAACCTGCTCACGCACACCGGAGGCATCGGTGAAGCGCCGACAGTTGCCGATGCGGCCGATCCAATAAGCGTGCTCTGGTCGGACGGACCGGATATTCCGCCTATCCCTGAGAAGTACCCGGACGGCATCACGATCGATGTCGAACCTGGAACAAAGTGGCACTACGCCAATCACGGTTGGATGCTGGTCGGCGAGATCGTGGCACGGGCGGAGGGCGCGACCATAGAAGAGGTGCTTGAGCGCCGGATTTGGGCCCCCCTGGGGATGACCGTCACGGACAACTACGACCGGCCCGGGGATCGTCTGACTACGGGGTACCACCATACGCCGTCGCACGAGGAACTTGATCAACTTGAGTTTCTTGGAAAAGCGTTCTCCGGCGAGCCGGAAGACGGCCACAACTTCAGGGGGCAATGGGTCTACGTGAATGGGCGAGCCGCCGGTTCAGTCCACTCGAACATTCCTGACATGGCGCGTTACGCCTCGGCGCTGCTCAACAACGGCTCGGGAATCGTGAAGCCTGAGACCTTTGCCGAGATGCTGAAGCCGCAATGGTGTCCGGATGACAGGCTCGGAAGCCTTGGCCTGTCGTTCTTTCGGTCCAACCAGTACGGCGAGTTTGTGTTCGGGCACGGCGGAGGCATCGCGGGCGGTTGGAACACGGACCTGACCATAATCCCCGGCCGAAATCTGGGAATGATGGTGCATCTCAATGCGTCGCTGGATGTGTCCGGCGAGGTGTACAGTCAGCTACTTCAGGCGGTTCTCGGAGCGGATGCACCCACGCTGCCCAATATTGCACTCGACCCGGAGGTCCTGAATGCAGCTCCCGGCGTCTACTCGATGCCCGCCGGAAAGCTGACCAACTCACGTCCGATACGAACCCACGGTCGACTCCAGATAACGGAAGAGGACGGCGAACTAATCCTGCGATCACGCCGCGGCGCTCTGCGGAATGGGGTCCGGCTGCTACCCGCAGATGCATCCGATCCGTTCTTCCTTGCGCTGGACACACCCGCGATTCAGAAACCAGAGATCGCCCTGGTGACGGACGATGACGGCCATGTCACGGGTATCAGGATGGCACGCCTCGCATGGATGGACCGAGACGACTCACTGACGCCCTGGGCTTGAGTCCCTTTGATATATTTACTCGATAGCATCAGTAATTAGTTAGGAAATCACTATGAGCGAGTACATTCCGAGCCCGTCCGGATGGGTTGCCGATCAGGTTGAGCTGTACGAAGGCAGCGGCGGTACCAAGGGTTTGACTCTTCGTGAAAGCGGCCTGCCCGTCATCGTCGTGACCAACACCGGCCACAAAACCGGCGCCATCCGAAAGACGCCTCTAATGCGCGTCGCTGACGGCTCGAGCTACGTACTCGTGGCCTCCAAAGGCGGCGCACCGGAACACCCGCTCTGGTTTCACAACCTGAAGGCTAATCCCAGGGTCACGATCCAGGACGAGACGAACGTGTATTCGATGCGGGTCCGAGAGGTGTACGACCCAGCAGAGAAACACCGTCTCTGGGACATTGCAGTCGCTGCCTACCCTCCGTACCAGGATTACCAGGACAAGGCGGATCGAGCGATTCCGGTCTTCATTGCGGAGCTTGCCGAGTAAGTACGATCGACCAGAAAGCCGGCATGTGTTGATTGGTGTGTGGTCGACCGCCAGATTGGGTAGAGACATTATTAACATGTGAATCAAGCTGAACCGGTACAGCACATGCCAAACGTCATTCCTGATAATGCTTCGTCAAGTTGGACATTCCTGGCCAACCATGCGCACACGCTGATCGTTATCGGCACCAACGCCGACGTGCGTGTGCGGCAGATAGCGGAACGGGTGGGTATTACTGAGCGTGCGGCACAACGGATCATCTCTGACCTGGTGGACAGCGGTTACCTCAATAAATCCGGGGTCGGCCGAGAAAATCGATACCAGGTACTCCGGGACGCGCCCCTTCGACATCCACTGGAGTCTGCGCACACGGTCGGAGAGTTGATCAAACTCCTGGCTGAACCCGCTGAAGTGGTCGTCCCTTGAGTAGCACCGCTATACATGTAATTAAGTCCCATCACTCGATAGTCGCGGGCGATCCCGGCCGACTGGGACTCTTCTCCTCCATTCCCGCCTCTTTTAAGGTCCGCGGGCAAAAGCGAGTCACGTTAACGGGCCAGCGCATTTCGCGCTGCGAGCCGGCCGGTGTTGTTAGCGCGAACTAACGCGCACCACTGCTAAACCTACAGACAACCTGATTCCAGACCTCGTCGCGGTACTTGCAACTCTGCAAGCACGCGCCCGAGGGGTCACTGGAGCTTGTTTTGGACGTACCAATTCTCTTCTGGGTCCTCTTTCACGTCTT
>CAUZRH010000194.1:0-4114 GCA_963582115.1 Dehalococcoidia bacterium | reverse complement strand
CATAGGTCGATACGACCTTCCGGGCGGAGACGGGAAACAGGAGCTTGAGAGCATCCGAGACAATCTGCTCACCCTGCCAGATCAGATGATCGTCTACCCGGGCCACGGACCCTCAAGTACCATCGGGAAGGAACGGGCAAACAACCCGTTTTTGCAGGAGCTGTAGCGGCTGGGTTGAGGGTGTGGCGATAGTGATGGCTATGGGAGAGCGGCGGTTAGAGATTGCAGGGGCGCGCTAGATATGCCCAGCTGACATCGGACCACCACTCACCCTGCGCCCTCTCCCGACCGGGAGAGGGGAATTTGATCAACCGCTGCTGCGGCGAATGACTACGGTTGGCGGGCAGTTCGCCAGCGCGTTGTGAGTCAGTCAGGCTGCTCAATCACGGTGGGTAGATCTACGCCTTTAAATATCCGTCAAACCAGGCCAGCATCCGGTCTCCGTACTCCTGTCTTAGGGTCGGGTGACCGGAGCGTTTTGAGAGATGGGAGAAGTTTGGAAATCGGACGAACTCAACCGTTTTACCGAGTCTTTTTAAACTAGTGAAGTACTGCTCACTCTGCTCCATCGGCACCCGTACGTCGGACTCGCCGTGGATGATCAACACCGGTGTCTCTACCGATTCGACGTAGGAGATCGGGGACCTGAACAGGTACTTCTCGATCTCGTCCATGCGCCGGCCTACCCACTGTCGTTCGCCGAACGAGACGCCGATGTCTGAAGTTCCGTACATGCTGCTCAGGTTGGTCACAGGTGCGCCAGCCAGAGCAGCTTTGAAGCGATTTGTGTGGCCGATGGCCCAGGTGGTCATGAAGCCGCCGTACGAGTAGCCGTGGAGGCCCATTCGGTCTGTATCTATGTAGGGGCGTGACGCCATTTCGTCGACCGCTGCCATGATGTCCTCGTAGTCCCCGCCGCCCCAGTCGTCGAACACCGCCGTCATGAAGTCCATGCCGTAGGTGGAGGATCCGCGTGGGTTCACTGCGAGTACGACGTAGCCGTTGGTAGCCATCATGTGGTGGTCGGGCATGAAGGAGTCCAGGAACGCACCATTTGGTCCGCCGTGTATCTCAAGAATCAGCGGGTACTTCTTTGCCGGATCGAAGTCTGGCGGCAGCATTACCCGTGATTCGATCTTCATACCGGCCCGTTCAAGCGTGAACTTCTCCATCGATGCAGCAGTGTGGTCGTTAAAGAACGCGCTGTTGTAGTCGGTCACTGAGTTCCAAGAATCGCCATCAAGAGTGGCTATGAAAGATGGCGACTCTGGCGTGCCCTGCACCGCGGCGACGGCTCCGGACGCGCTAAAACTGACATCGGATAACGTTCCATTCACACCGGCGACCGTCGTTACATCGCCGCCAGACGCCGGGATTTGATACAGGGCGCTTGCGCCTTGGTACGCGGCCAGGAACTTTATCTGGTCTGAGTCATTCCAATTCAAGGAGATAGCCCGGAATGTGGGCGGCGACAGACTGGCCGGCGCGGCGTCCTCGTTCGTCAAGAACTCCGGCTCGCTGCCCGGTCCGAGGATGGCGACGATGCCCTGGTACGACTCCGCCCCAACGTATGCGCCGTCCATATCGGTGACTACGGCGCAGAGACGCGATGAATCGGGTGACCACCCGAGTCCGCTCACGGACATCAGGTCTCCGGACCAACACTCGGCATCTCCGCCGCTTGCCAACACGACGTAAGCCTCGGCGCGCCAGCGGGTGTCGTGGTCGGGTCGACGTCCCGAGACAAAGGCAATCTGCGATCCGTCCGGCGACCATACCGGTGCCATGTCGTCCCACGAACCGCCGGTTAACTGACGCTCTTCACAGCTTGCGATATCCACGATCAATAAGTGGCGGTACATCTCGCCGCGCCAGCCGACCGAGTCGTACTGGTAGCGGATTCGATGCACGCTTCGAGAGTGGGGAATGTCTTTGTTGAAGTCAGGTGATCCCGGTCCTGGTTCGGACGGATCCGGGACGTCGGCCGATAGCACAAACGATGAGGAATCGGGCGACCACGCGTAGTCGACCACACTGCGTATACGGGATGTGACCTGTCGTGCCTCGCCGCCATTTGCCGGGATAACCCAGACCTGCGAGTACTCGTCGTCATCCTTTCTGAGGAACGCGATCGACCCCCCGTCCGGCGACCACCGGGGCAACGAGTCATCCGGCCCGGCTGTAAATCGAACCGTATCGCCGCTGGCGGTGTCCTTCACCATCACCTGACTAGTGGTCTTGTGATCGTCCGCCGAAGTAGTGGAGTGGATGAAGGCCAGGCGAGCTCCGTCTGGAGATAGCGTCGGGGATGAAACGGAGGTCAGGCCGTATACGAGGTCAGAGGGAGATAAGGGGGAGGGCAAGGGGGTGTGCTCCGGGACCGTCCAAGTGGTGAGGAGGGTATCTTGCCACGTCTGAAGGTCAAGTTACCTGCGACAACATAGCTGGCTGCGGGGTGTTCCCTGCGGTCAGTCCTTGGACGAATACCGCTCCAGATTAGTCGACCCAACCCCATTTCTCTGCCAAAGTTGGGTCTAAATCCAATTCCGTTAATACCCGTAGTGATGGATCTGGGTTGTGTTCGGGGAGCTCGTAGTCAGCGGACTCCTTGCTCACAAATTCGTGAGCCTCACCGACCACTCTGCCCAAACTCTCCCATGCGTTGACACACAACTCACCAACCTGTGCTTCGCCAAGGTCATTTATGTACCAATCCCGTTGGATACCTGCTTGCTCTCCGATAGCAGAATGCTCTTCGTCGAGAAACAGACCGTAAATATGTGGGATCGCATTTTGCAGCATAATTTCGGATGAAAGTTCAAGTTTGCGGATCGTTAACGAAGGCTAGTTTCATTCGAAATTTTCGGAACAAACCAACGGTGGCTTTGCTCTTTTGAGTCAATGAATTGTGATGGACGATGATTCGCCTGCTCTCGGCGAAACGGTTCAAAACCGGATTAGCGACAAGACGGGTTTGGGCGTCGAGATACCAATCCTTGAACCCGTCAGTTGGTGAACCCTCGCGTTGTAATAGAAAGGTTACAGACCGCAGCTACTGAAGAAACGCGTTCAGATATGCGCGAAGTCGCTCCGGTTCGTGGACGGATGCTCGTAACCGGTCGAGGAAATAATGTGCTTCGTCTAGCCGATCATGGGTCATTGGTATCGGACAGTGTTCATTGCCTGCACCAATACTTGTTGGCGAGTGTCCGAACGTATCGGTCTTGTCGATTACGGTTGCGGCTTCGATACCTAATGAAGTCAGAGAGGTTTGGGAAAGAATGCTGACGCCCTCGTGACCATGTCTTGATGACTCTTCTACAGGGATCGAAGGAAATTCAAATTGTGAATGAACCTCAGAGAGCAAGTCACTAGTTCGCGCCCAAACTTCATGAGCACTATCCGTGATTGACCGCGGTTCCACTTCCTCTAGCCGCCATATCCGTTTTGTTCCGATGAAAGCGCCGTCACCCTCGGCCCTAGCATCTGATTCGCCCAGTAACATTTCTGAAGGCTGTGACTCATCTAAATCCGATTTTAGGACGCGAAGCAGATTTTAGTTGGAATCAACTACACATAGAGATACCGGGCTGTCGAGTTCCAACGCTTGTTTCTTTACGACGCCATCTCGTATGTGAGAGTAGGTTTCGACAACCGGGTTAGAGAGATATTTCTCGATCAATGGATCCAGCCAAGTCAGACGCGTATTGTCCGAGACATCAATTTCGTTCTTCAAGACTTCAGGTCCCGCCCGGATGGCTTGGATAAAAGCGTGGAAACTCCACCTGAAGAGGTTTGGGTGATGATAGTGGTGGAGCATTTGATGTAGGTAAAAGTGAGCATCCGAATATCTCTCATGGGCGTTGGGGACAGGACAATCGGTCCGTGGCTGATGACGGAAATCCTTTGGTCGTTGAGTCATAATCCGCTCCACCTCACCAAGTGCAAATACGCAATGAATGGTGAGTGTATTCGAATGGAAACCAGTTGATTCGTCCAAGCAAGCACAAGTGGAGAGACATAGAAGTGTCCAAAATGCGAGCAGGGGCGGTTCGGATATTCGAACCGCCCCTGCTTCATATTCACGTTTCAGTCTGGCGACTAGCCTGCGGCT
>CAUZRH010000193.1:0-4131 GCA_963582115.1 Dehalococcoidia bacterium | reverse complement strand
GAATAATCCCGCTTTGTTCCGCCTTTATGACGTGAAACAGCTTCATCGATTCGATGACGACAAGCTGGTCGCCACGGCTGACTGTGTTGCCCTCTGATACGTGGACGCTGACGATCGTTCCCTGGATGGGAGCCGGGAACCCGATAGAACCATCGGGTCCGGTGAGGTCTGGTCCTGTGTCTTCGGCCTGTGCCACGGGTGCCTGTGCGGATTTGATGTCCCGATCATGGTTAAACAGGGCAAGTGGGTCCGAGGTGTCGATCTGCGCTCCGGCATAACCGCCCAGGTCTGGCGCAACTGCGACCGACATGGCCGGTTCGGCGTAAAGGCGCGGGTGAGATGCAGCTTCCGGCCTCGCTAACTCTGCCGCCTTTTCCTCAATAAAACGGGTGTGGAAGTTAAGCCCGGTGAAGTCGTCGTGCTTCAGCAGAGTCTGGAGGAAAGAAAGATTGGTCGGGACGCCGTCGATGCGGAACTCGGACAACGCCCGGTAGGTGCGTCGTACGGCATCGGCGAAGTCAGGAGACGGCGAGTGTGCGATCAACTTGGCGATCAGCGAATCGTACGACGGGTTGGTCGTGTAGCCGGTGTAGCCGTAGGTGTCGACGCGGATGCCAGGCCCTGAGGGCGGGTCGAACGATGTCAGCGTTCCGCCGGAGGGCAGGGTGGCTCCGTCAGCGGTGATCGTCTCCATGTTGACGCGTGCCTGTATGGCAAAGCCACGCGGTATAGGAATCGACGACTGCTCCAGGCCGAGATCGGAGATGGACTTGCCGTCCGCGATCTTGAGCTGGGACTCCACCAGATCGATCCCGGTGATGGCCTCCGTGACCGTGTGCTCAACCTGGAGCCGGGCGTTGGCCTCCATGAAGTAGAAAGGTGCGTCGTCGGTCCATCGGGTGGCGTCGACCAGGAACTCAAACGTGCCCAGACTTCGATAGTTGACCGCCGCAGCTAATCGGGTCGCCGCGTCTATGATCCGGTCACGCAGACCCTTGGGAAGTCCGGGGGCCGGTGCGATCTCGACGACCTTCTGGAAGCGGCGCTGGATGCTGCATTCGCGCTCCCACAGGTGAACCACCTCGCTGCTGCCGTCGCCAAGGATTTGTACCTCGATGTGCCGCGCCCGTGGGATGAACTGCTCTACGTAAAGGTCGCCGTTGCCAAAAGAGGCCAACGCCTCGCCGCTGCACTGCTCAAATACCTGCTCAAAATGGTCAAGCGACAGTACGGCCCGTGTACCCCTGCCGCCGCCACCGGCAACCGCTTTCAGGATCATGGAGTCGCCGGGAGTGAGCTTCTCATAAAATGCGCGTGCATCGTCGACTGAAACAGCCTTCTTCGTGCCCGGCAGGACGGGGACATCGTTATCGGCCGCCAGTTCCCTCGCCTGAATCTTGTCTCCGAAAAGATTCAAGGTCTCGGCGGTCGGCCCGACGAAGGTTATTCCCGCTTCCTCTAGCGCCCGTGCGAAATCGGCGTTCTCCGCCAGAAAGCCATATCCAGGATGAACCGCATCAGCCCCCGACTGTATTGCGGCCTCGACAACGTTCTGGATATCGAGATATGCCCGTGCGCCGATACCCGGTAGCACGACACTTTCGTCGGCCTTGTAAGCGTGCAAAGACTCGGAATCGTCCTGCGGATAGATCGCAACGGTCGATATTCCAAGGTCGGCTGCGGCGCGCATGATGCGGATCGCGATCTCGCCACGATTAGCTACGAGCAGCTTGGACAGGGGCATCGATGTCTCCTAATGATTTGTCGAAAAATAACAGGGACGTGATCGGTCCCGATTAGCAGGGGAAGCCGAAGGCAGAGTCTAATCCACAGCTACGTCACATTGGGCGCAACACAATAGTGAATACCGGGTCACGACGTTGCTGCAAAGAAGTCCATGACTGAACCGAAGTCAGGGCCGCTCGGCGCAACAGGTTGACCGTCAGACGACACAACGAGAGGGCTTAGACCTTCTGAGATTTTACGAAGCGTCCATCGATCAACCATTCCGGCACGTACATATTCCCGGAGCCGTCGATGGCGATCCCGTGCGGGCTGTTGAAATTCCCGTCGACTAACTCTTCGTCTGAAGGTCGGACGAAAGAACCGCCCTCGTCGAGCGCGTTTGGCCAGCCGGGCCGGTCGCACGCGATTTCGTTCGCACTGAGGTAGCCGATCAACTGATCGTTAGAGTCCAGCATGGAGGCTCTGGCTCTGAGCTCGGATACCGCCAGGATATCGTCGTCAGTGGCAAACGCGTAGGGCGTTGAAAGAACTCCGGAGTTGATGACGCGCTTGAACTGGCCTTCCATATCAAGCACCACGATCCGGTTATTCGCCCGGTCGGCCACGTAAAGCTCGGGTTCAGATTTCCTAGTGTCGACCATCAGCCCGTGCGGAGTGTTCAGACGACCGGCTTCAGACTCTTCACCGTTGAAGCTCGCAATCAAATTACCGTCACGGTCGTATCGGTGGAGATAACTCTGGCCGTACCCGTCGGCCACCCACACATCGCCGTTCCCACCGGAATCGTCGTCGAACACGGCGACGGCGGTAGAGGAGTAAACGCCGTCGTCATATATCGGCAGGTTCGGAGCGGTAATCGACTGCACGATCGCCCCCTGACCATCCAGCCTTACGGTCTGACCTTTTCGATCGCCCGGCGGGTAGTCGTACTTCAGGCCGGGCGCACGCTTGGCCCCCGGATCAGCGATCCACAGGTCCAGTTGGTCACCTGTTCGCCCAAACGTCATTGAGTGAATCTCAAGCAAGTCTGTGGGGACAGTTCGAGTCAGACTTCCATCATGGCCGAATATCAATATGGTGGCCATCAGCCTGATGGCAGGCGATCACGTCAGCTGATGCGGCGACGATGACCCCGTGATGCGCCCAACCGGCACGCGCCTCCGAGCTGTCCGGGAACGCCGCCCAGTCTTCGATCCACTCATATGTAAGATCTCTGACGGAGACGTGCAAAATTGATGCTTCTAGACTTGTTACAGGCCTTCTAATTGGCTGAATCCCTTGATCGTTACAAAACTTCAGAGGATATGAACAACGTCGTCGTATGAAAATTCGTCGTTAGGCCAGCGATGATAGCGGCTATGCGACGCCATAGCACTACGCGGGGTTACACCGTGACCGCTGCAATAGAATGGTCCGGCGTTCACGTTTATCCGTTGTCTGACGGATATCCAGCAACTGCCATCGGTATGGTGGCGTTGAAATATTGAGCTTAATTTCCCGGGATCCTTAAATCCCGGATTTCATCTGGTGACAAATGTTCCGATTTCTGACATCTGGCGAGTCCCATGGCCCCGGGTTGACCATCGTTGTAGAGGGTGTTCCCGCAGGCGTACCGCTCACTGAGAGCTACATCGCTGAGCAGCTCGCAAGACGACAGCGGGGCTACGGCCGCGGTGGTCGTATGAAGATCGAGACCGACTTCGCTGCGATACGAGGCGGTGTGCGGCACGGCGAGACGCTTGGATCGCCTGTTGGCATGACGATAGAAAACAAGGACTTTGCCAACTGGCAGGGCGCTATGGATGTCGGCCCGGTCGGTCCAGACGTCGACCATAAAGAGAACACCCGTGTTGTTCCCGGACATGCAGACTTCCCGGGCGCGCTCAAGTACATGGCGCACGATATGCGGAACGTCCTTGAACGCGCGTCCGCACGGGAGACGGCGGCGCGCGTCGCAGCCGGGGCGGTCGCACGCGCCTTCCTCGAAGAGCTGGGGATACAGATTCGCAGCCGGGTGATCAGTGTAGGTTCGGTCACCGCTCCCGACACTCCGACGTCTGAAATTGACTGGGATGTGGTGGAAGAGTGCGACGTTCGAACGGATGATCCGGAAGCAGCCGAGGCATTCAGGGCCGCTATCGACGCTTCAAAGGCCGACAGAACGACGATCGGCGGAGTATTTCAGGTCGTTGCCGAAGGTGTTCCGGTGGGTCTTGGTAGCCACATTCAGTGGGACCGGAAACTGGACGGCCTTCTGGCGCAGGCGATGATGAGCATCAACGCCGTGAAGGGCGTCGAGATCGGCCGCGGATTCGCCAATACTGAGCGGCCAGGACGAGAGATTCAGGACGTAGTGGTTCCCGCTCCGGATGACCCACGACGGTT
>CAUZRH010000192.1:0-4196 GCA_963582115.1 Dehalococcoidia bacterium | reverse complement strand
CTTTGCCAAGGGTGCGGTTGACTGGGATGAACAGTTCGACACGACTGGCGACGGGAACTTGGACATGACGTTCGAGGACCTCGTACACACGGTCGAAGACATCGAACGCCACGAAGGCAGAGCTTGAGTACGCCAAGGACCTTGCAGAGGCCGTCAGCAAGTCGGACAAGAACAACCCCGACTGTGACACCAACACCGGTAGCGGTGATGGGATACAGGACGACAGCTCCAAGGGCGGCAAGAACAAGTAGTCCGCTAAGTCTTAACGGAGATAAATGAAAAGGGCCGGTCGTAACTGATCGGCCCTTTTCGCGTCTGCCGTGTAATTACGCTAGCGGTCGTGGACGCCGACGTGAGAAGCTATCCGACGCAATGACCAACGATTCTCACTCCACAGGACAGAGCAATCCCGCTGCGAGCGCTCGCGGCGCAGAGCTCGCGTCTGATTACACCGTCTCACTGCATTACGACCAGCGCATGTACAAGCAAGATATCGACGGCTCGATAGCGCACGCCCGGATGCTGGGTAGACAGGGCATCATCGGCGAAGAAGAAGTTGGCCAGATTATCGACGGGCTTGAGAAGGTCCGTGGCGAGATTGCGTCCGGTAGTTTCCCGTGGAAGCCGGAGCTAGAAGACATCCACATGAACGTGGAATCCCGCCTGTTCGAGTTGATCGGCGATGTCGCTGGTCGACTCCACACTGCTCGGTCCCGTAACGACCAGGTTTCAACGGACACACGCCTATATATGAAACAGGCCTGTGCAGACACGGTCGTTGCGCTTAGGACCCTCCAGAGGGCGCTTGTGGGCGCAGCAGAGGCCAATCTCACGACGGTGGTGCCTGGATATACCCACCTCCAGCGCGCACAGCCGGTTCTCCTTGCGCATCACCTGCTTGCATATTTCGAGATGTTCGATCGCGATGCGATTCGTTTTGCTGCCGCTGGGACATCGGCTGATGTCCTGACGCTCGGCAACGGAGCGATGGCCGGGGTGCCCTATCCGATCGACCGTGAGTTCGTGGCTGGCGAGCTTGGTTTTTCGCGCGTCACGGCCAACTCCATGGACGGCGTGTCGGACAGAGACTTCGCGCTCGAATACTTGAGTGCGGCAGCAATAAGCGCCATGCACCTTTCACGGCTCGCAGAGGAGTTCGTGATCTGGTCGTCTGAGGAGTTCGCTTTCCTGGCGCTTCCGGAAAACTACACGACCGGTTCCAGCATCATGCCTCAGAAGCGGAATCCTGATTTCGCAGAGCTGGCCCGCGGTAAGACCGGCCGCGTGTACGGCAACCTGTTCGCCATGTTGACCACCCTCAAGGGACTTCCGCTGACGTACAACCGTGACCTGCAAGAAGACAAAGAGGGGTTGTTCGACAGCGTGGACACGTTGCTGGCGACCCTGGACGTATCAGCGGGCATGGTGCAGGGCGCTGACTTCAAAGCGGACCGCATGCGTCAGGCCGCCGAGTCCAGTTACGTGCTTGCGACCGACATCGCTGACTATCTTGTCGGCAAAGACATGCCGTTCAGGGAGGCGCACGTTATTGTGTCCGCACTTTCGGATCGCCTGATAGACAGCGGAAGGTACTTCAAGGACCTGTCTTTTAGTGAATACTCGGCGGCATCTTCACTATTCGAAGAGGACGTGATGGATATCGGGGTCGACTCATCTATCGCGTCTCGCGATGTCCAGGGTGGCACCGCACCGGGCAGGGTGAAAGCCGCGTTGGATGAGGCGAACAAGCGACTTGAGGAGGCCGTTTAATGACTTCGGAATCCGATAAGCCCCAAAAATTACAGGGACCTCAGGTGCGCATAGCGGCGTCTCTGCTCGCTGCGGACTTCTCCCAGCTAGGTCGGGACATCAAGGCCCTGAACGATGGAGGCTGCGACGAGATCCATTTCGACGTAATGGACGGCGCGTTCGTGCCAAATATTACCTTTGGGGCTCCTGTTCTTGAGTGGATACGCCCGCTCACAGGTCTCCCGATAGATATCCACATGATGGTCCAGGAGCCGGTTCGTTTTATAGACGATTTCGCAAAAGCCGGGGCCGACTATTTCACGGTGCACGCAGAAGCCTGCACGCATCTTCATGCAACCGTGCAGTCGATCAAGGCGGCCGGCATGAAGGCTGGTGTGGCGCTAAACCCGGGAACGCCGATATCGGTGCTTGAAGAAATACTTCCAGATGTGGACCGCGTACTGGTCATGACGGTCAATCCCGGTTACGGCGGTCAGCAGTTCATCACCGGGCAGCTCACCAAGATCGCTGCACTGTCAGAGCAACTGCCCTGGCGCGCCGACGGCACGGATTTGGCGATCGACGGCGGGGTCAAGGTTGACACGGCTCCGGCCTGTGTCCAGGCGGGCGCATCGCTGCTCATCTCCGGCACGGGCATCTTCAACCACCCGGACGGCGTGACTTCTGGACTTGCCGCTCTACGAGAAGCTATCGGATCAGCAGCGAACTAACCTGATGGCCAGCCTGGGTCCGTTCCTGTCCGGACGCGAAAACGCACGCCCTAGTTGGCGTGCGCATTGCGGTTGGAAGCAGACAAAGTGTCTAGCGCTTGGCTTTCAGCTCCGTCCGGAGGCAGCGAGTGCAAACATACTCATGCCTCTTGGGGCCGTCCGGCGTCTTGCGACGAACGAGGTTCGGCTTGAACATCCGATTGGTCGCATTCATTGCGTGTGATCGGTTGTGCCCGAACTGCGGACCCTTTCCACAGGTGTTGCACTTAGCCATGTCTGATAAGCCCCAGAGGATTGATGATTGGTCGACGCAGCGTGCCGTTTAATTGGACGCGCGCATCTTTTCGGTAAGAATAATCAAGGATTAGCTTGCGCCAGACCTACAAGTTACCATCCACCGACGGTCTACGACAACATTTACGATGGGGTTTCGGGATGGTTCGACACTCTTCGTTCGTACATTGAGCCGGATGGTTTGATACAGAAGATCGTTAAAAGGACCAATAAGTGACGGGATCTGAACGGGAATATGGCAATCGGGAGTGGATCGACGGTGTCGTCCTTTGCGCCCTGGTTGGCGCTGGTGCGCGGGCTGTCGAGATTAATCGGGCGCAGATCAACGCCCTGAACGTATTCCCGGTTCCGGATGGCGATACCGGGACGAACATGAGTCTCACCCTGAATGCTATCGCTGAAGACTCAGCCCTTCATCCCACGATGCACGCCGGTGACGCTGCCGAGAAGATGGCACGATGCGCGCTCCTGGCGGCCCGTGGCAACAGCGGCCTCATCTCCGCCCAACTGTTCCGCGGGATAGCGAACGTTTCAGTCGGGCTTGAGCGGATCACGCCTGAGGAGTTCGCATCGGGCATGATCGCCGGGGCCACCGCTGCGTATGATTCTGTGCCAAACCCGCGTGAGGGCACGATGTTGACGGTGATGCGCGTCACCGCCGATACAGCGATTGAGCACGCAAAGCCCGGGGTGAGTCTAGGCGATGTCCTTGAGGCCGTCGTGGAGACCTCCATCGAGGCCGTGGCACTAACTCCAACCCAGCTCGACGTTCTGAAAGACGCTGGCGTGGTCGATTCGGGCGGGTACGGCCTTTCGGTATTTCTATCCGGCGCGCTTGAGGCAGCCCAGGGGCGAGGTGACGGCTCGACGATATTCCCATCGCCGGATCCGTTGGGCGTTGATACTGATTCTCGATCTGACACGGGCGTAATGATCGACTTTATCGAGGCCGTGCAGGAAGAGATATTTGGCTACTGCACGGTGTTCTTGATCGAGGGCGAAGGGTTGGAGGTGGCGGTTATTCGGGAAAAAGTGACGACGTTCGGAGAATCTGCCGTAGTCGCAGGAAGCTCTGATGCCGTCAAGATCCACCTGCATCCGCTGGACCCGGGCCCCGTAATGTCCTACGGAGCCAGCCTGGGTACGCTTGCCGGTATCGAGATCCTGAACATGGACGAGCAGACGGCTGAATGGGCGGCCGACAGGCAATCAGGTGGTTCGCAGCCATCGACTCCGCTTTCTGCTCCCGCCTCTGATGATCCGCGACTTGAGACGGCTATCGTCGCTGTGTGTGCGGGTGATGGGCTAGAGGCGGCGTTCGCGCAGGCCGGGATGGGGGCGTGCAACCCTGTGACCGGTGGCGACACAATGAATCCCAGTGTCCACGAGCTGCTAAGTGCGGTCGAAGCCGCG
Organism: Dehalococcoidia bacterium; assembly: GCA_963582115.1. Taxonomy (GTDB): domain Bacteria; phylum Chloroflexota; class Dehalococcoidia; order Lucifugimonadales; family Lucifugimonadaceae. The sequence goes on along the minus strand of CAUZRH010000192.1, from coordinate 9 downwards.
CCGTCCAAT